>NZ_LZMK01000394.1:0-28429 GCF_001665865.1 Nocardia sp. 852002-20019_SCH5090214
CTTTTCGCAGGAGTGCCAGCGCTGCGGCGGGTGGCTGTCGGTCGGTGATGAAGGTGCAGCGGGCGGTGATGTGATCGTCGGGGGCGGGGTGGTGCTGGCGGCCAGTTACGAGGCGAAGGCGTACGGGGTGCGGACGCCGATGAATGCGCGGCAGGCGTTGCGGCTGTGTCCGCATGCGGTGGTGGTGCCGCCGCGGATGTCCGCCTATGCGCAGGCGAGCCGGGCCGTATTCGAGATCTTCCGCGACACCACGCCGGAGGTCGAGGGCATCTCCATCGACGAGGCCTTTCTCGATGTCGCTGGGCTGCATCGCATTTCGGGCGCCCCGATCGATATCGCGGCCGGATTGCGGGCGCGGGTGCGGGCCGAGGTCGGACTGCCCATCTCGGTCGGCGTGGCGCGAAGCAAATTCCTCGCCAAAGTGGCCAGTGCGGTCTGCAAACCCGACGGCCTGCTGCTGGTGCATCCCGAGGCCGAACTCGAATTCCTGCATCCGCTGCCGGTCGAACGGCTCTGGGGGGTGGGTGAGGTGACCGCCCGGACATTGCACGAACACGGCATCACCCGGATCGGGCAACTGGCCGATACCGACCCGATGGAGTTGTGCGGTCTGCTCGGTCGCGCCGCCGGCCGGCATCTGCACGCCCTGGCCTGGGCACGCGATCCGCGCCGGGTCGACACCGGTCGCCGGCGCCGATCGATCGGTGCGCAACGCGCGCTGGGGAACCGGCCTCGCACCGATGCCGAGATCGAGGCCTACCTGCACGGCCTGGCGGATCGGCTCGGGCACCGGTTGCGGGCGGCACGACGGATCTGCCGAACCGTGGTGCTGCGCTTACGGTTCGCCGATTTCGGTCGCGCGACCCGTTCGCACACCCTGCCGACCGCCACCGACGACGGGGCGACGATCCTGCAGGCCGCCCGCACTCTGCTCGGCGCCGCTCGCCCCCTGATCGAGGAGCGCGGCATCACCCTCATCGGCCTGGCGCTGACGAACCTGCAGAATACGGATCCGCGGCAGCTGATGCTGCCGTTGGACGCCCGCCCGGACACCACGCTCGACGCGGCACTGGATGCGGTGCGCGACCGCTTCGGCGCCGGAACCGTCACCCGGGCCGCACTGCTCGGGCGCGGTGAGGGCTTGTCGGTGCCGCTGCTCCCCGACTGATTCGCCGGGCCCAGAGTCACTGCGCCGGTAGCAGTCCGCGTGCCACCAGATCATCGAACAGCACCTGGTCGACAGGCGGCACCGCGGCCCGGTCGGCGTAGGTGAACCAGGCGATTTCGGCGATTTCACTGCTCGGCTCGATGGTGCCGGCGTAGTCCGCGGTGTAACAGCTCATTCGCACCGAAACCTCGGTGGCGCCGGGCAATTCGGCCTCGTAGGTGCCGACGTGGGCCACCGATTCCGGAATCAGCACCACGGTGAGCTCCTCGGAGATCTCCCGGATCAGCGTCTGCCGATCGGTCTCCTCCCCCTCGCGCTTGCCGCCGGGAATGTAGAACTCGTCCTTGCCGTCCGGGCGGGCGCACAGGATCCGGCCGTCCTCGATCAGCACCCATGCCACGGTATCGATGAGGCGTCGTGACGATTCGATCCGCATCCGCGCAGCCTACCCGGGTGTACCCCGACCGCCCGGCGTCGGACGACGCCTCCGCGGCCGCGTGATAGACAGAGCTGAACGCAGTGATCGGAAGGTGTGGTGCGATGCCGGACAGTACACAGCCGACGGGTCCGGTGGAGCTGATCGCGCAACGCTTCCGCCGCGGCAGCGCCGCCGGCGAGCATCGCGATGGGGCCCGCCTGGCCCTGGTCATCGAGGGTGGCTCGGCGCGCGGTGTCTATTCGCACGGCATGGTGACCGGTCTGGAAGAACTCGGGGTGCTGCGGTGTTTCGACGCGGTCTACGGCGCCTCGGCCGGCGCGCTGAACGGGGCGTGGCTGCTGTGCGGTCGAGCGGCGCGGGCGCGGCGCGCCTGGCATTCCGATGTGGTGCGGCGGGTGATCTCCCCGGCCCGGGCGTTGCGCGGCGGTCGGGTCGTGGACACCCGATATCTGGTGCACACCGTGTACGAGCGCGTCGTCCCGATGGATTTCGCGGCGATCCTCGGCAATGCGGTCACCTTCCACCCGATCGGCACCGATATCGCCGACGGCAGCGCCGTCGATCTGCGCCCACACATCAGCGATATCCCCACCCTGCAGCGCGCGCTGCGCGCCAGCACCTGCATGCCGGTTCTGGCCGGACGTCCCGTGGCGGTGGGCGACGGGCGCTACGTCGACGCCGGACTGTCCGAATCGGTGCCGATCACCACCGCCCGCGCCCAGGGCGCCACCCACATCGTGGTGCTGCGCACCCGGCGGGCCGATGAGAAGCCCAGCGTCCCTTCGGATTTCGAACGGCGCGTGGTCGCGCGGGTGCTCGGCGCTTCGGGCCCGAAAGTGGCCGAGAGCTGGTTCGCCCGCGCCGCGCAATTCGCAGCCGACGAGCGCCGCATGACGGCCGACCCGTCGATTCTGCAGATCCGCCCACCCCTGGGCGCGCCAACGATCGGCCGGGTCGCCCGCGATTCCGCGGTTCTGTTGCGCGCCTTGGACCTGGGGCGCGCGGCAACCTTGGCGGCGCTCGGCGGCGCGCTCGAATCCGCGGGAGACGTGGCAATCTGAGTCGGCTGCAACTGTCGAATCCACCCGAATCCCGGCAACGACCTGCGGCAACTCCCCTTGCGGATCGAGCCGGCTTACCTGTTCCGGGGCCAAGTCGGGGTTCCGGTAGCAACTGCCGAAAAAACAGCGGATATGGCGTAGCCGCGGTGGGCCGAGGCTGAATCACGGGTTCGGTCTGCGGTGATCGCTGGTTGCTGGTTGGGTTGGCTCCCAACGTTATTGGTTGGTGCCGGAGCTCAGGATTCGTGGCAACGCGGGTGTTCGCGGATGGGGATTTGGCGCGGCTGCGGGAGTTCCCGGAGATCAGCCGCGAGGAGCTGTTTCGGTACTTCACCGTGTCGCCGGCCGATGCCCGCGTTCATCGATCCAGGGCGTGGTCGCGGTCCGGCCGATCCGCTCGGGATTGCGATCGCGTTGTGCACGCTGCCGTGGTTGGGGTTCGGGCCCGATCGCGTGGTGACCGCCCCGCCGGTGGCGGTGGCGCGGCTGGCCGAGCAGTTGAAGGTCCAGCCCACCGAGTCGGGTGATCCGGCCGGTCCGGTGAGCATGGTCGAACGCATCGCCCACGCCCGTGCGCAGGCCCAGTGCGAGACCTACGACCGTCTGGCCCACGAGTTCACTCCGGCCCGCTGCGTCGAGCTGGACGCGCTGCTGGTCACCGATGTGTCGCTGGGGGTCACGCCGCCGCGGTGGACCTGCGGCGAGCGAGATAGATCGCGGCGCCGAGCACAACGACCGCGCTGCCGGTGAGCACCGACAGCGCTGGCAGCGTGCAGGCAAGGACCAGGCAGCCGACCAACCCGACCACGGGGATCAGCCGCGCTGGTCGGCCCTCGGATGGGGTCAGTGTCCAGGCGGCCGCGTTGGCGATCGCGTAGTAGAGCAGTACGCCGAAGGACGAGAACCCGATCGCGGCACGGACATCGGTGGTTGCGGCGGCGATGGCGACGATCGCGCCGACTGCCAGTTCGGCGTGATGCGGCACGCCGAATCGGGGATGGACCGCTGCCAGGGCGTGCGGTAGATGCCGGTCGCGGGCCATCGCCAGCGTCGTGCGCGAGACTCCGAGGATCAGGGCGAGCAGCGAACCGAGCGCGGCGATCACGGCTCCGATGCGCACCACCGGCTCGAGCCAGCCGACACCGGCAGCCCCCACCACGCTCGACAGCGGAGCGATCGTTTCCGACAATCCTTGCGGCCCGAGCACGCTCAGTGCCGCGACAAGCACAACCGCGTACACGAGCAAAGTGATTCCCAAGGCGAGCGGAATCGCGCGGGGAATCGTGCGGGCGGGGTCGCGGACCTCCTCACCGAGGGTGGCGATCCGCGCGTATCCGGCAAAGGCGAAGAACAGCAGTCCCGCTGCCTGCAACACCCCGACAACGGTGATGTCCGAACCCCATTGCAGCCGTGCGGCATCGGCGGTGCCGCAGGTGGAGGACGCGACCACCACCGCGGCGAGCACGGCCAGCACGATCGACACGATCACCCGGGTCAGCAGGGCCGACTTCTGTACACCGCGATAGTTGACCGCGGTCAGCGCGATGACCGCCGCGGCGGCGACAGCGTGGGCCTGCTGCGGCCACGCGTACGCGCCGACAGTCAAGGCCATCGCCGCACATGACGCGGTCTTGCCGACCACGAAACACCATCCGGCCAGATATCCCCAGAACGCGCCGAGCCGTTCGCGGCCATACACATACGTGCCACCCGAGGCCGGATAACGTGCGGCCAACCGCGCCGAAGAGGTCGCATTGCAGTACGCCACCACCGCCGCGACCGCGAGCCCGAGCAACAGGCCCGAGCCCGCTGCCCGCGCCGCCGGAGCCAGGGCGGCGAAGATCCCCGCCCCGATCATGGCGCCGAGCCCGATCACGACAGCATCGCTCAGCCCCAAGCTGCGACGCAGCTCCTCCGTCGCGACCGACCCCGATTTCCTGGACACCATGCTCCTGACGCAGACCGATTCGTAAATACATCAAATACAGTTGATGTAATCGCTGCTATCCTCGGCCTATGACGTCGACCCGTCAAGCGGTCCCACCGTTTGTTCATCTCGCCGCGCACCCGCTGCGCTGGCAGTTGCTGACCGAGCTGTCGGACAGCGACTATCGCGTGCGAGAGCTGGTGGCCCGCGTGGGCGAGCCACAGAATCTGATCTCCTACCACCTGCGACTACTACGCGACGGTGGCCTCGTCACCGCCACGCGCAGCAGTCACGACGGCCGAGACAGCTACTACCACCTGGACCTGGACCACAGCGCCGAGCTGCTCGCCGGAGCCGGGACAGTACTGCACCCGGCCTTGCGAATGACGCCCGCGCCCACCGCATTCGAACCCTCGACGCCGTTCGCGGTGCTGTTCGTCTGCACCGGCAACAGCGCCCGCTCCGCGATCGCCGAAGAGCTGTTGCGCTTGCGCACGGGCGGCCGAGTCGAGGTGTTCAGCGCCGGAAGCAATCCGAAGCCGGTCATGCATACCGACACGGTGCGAGTGCTGCGGCAGGAGTATGGCATCGACCTGGCCGGCCGCCTTCCCCGCCGCCTCGACACCCTCGCCGATCATCGCTTCGATGCGGTGATCACCCTATGCGACAAGGCCCGGGAGGTCTGTCCGGACTTCGGTGACGACCCTCGATGGATCCACTGGAGCATCCCCGACCCGGCGGCCTCACACGGCAGCGACGACGACATGTACCCGAGGTTTCAAGCCACGGCCGCCGAAATCGACACCCGTATCCGCTATCTGCTGCCGACTCTCACGAAAAGGACTGCCTGATGACACCATCCACCACCGAATACGCCAGCGTCCGCTACCTCGTCGATGACGTCCAGGCAGCGGCCGACTTCTACACCGGCCACCTCGGTTTCACCCTGCACACCGACGCCATCCCCGCTTTCGCCGACGTCGTCCGAGGCCCACTGCGCCTATTGCTTTCGGGCCCAGCCAGTTCCGGCGCACGCGCCACCCCCGCTGACGCCGCCGGACCAGGCGCCAATCGCATCCACCTCGTCGTCGCCGACCTCGACGCCGAGATCGAACGCCTCCGCGCAAGCGACATCGAATTCCGCAGCGACCTGGTCAGCGGCCCAGGCGGCCGCCAAATTCTGCTCGCCGACCCCGCCGGCAACCTGATCGAACTGTTCCAACCGGCCACCGCGGTCAGCAGCACGCCGAGGTGATCGGTCCGGCAGGCGACGCCGTATTACCTTCCTGTGATCGCGCACCCAGTGCACTACTTGGTGGCAAGACGTGTGCTGTCCCGGTCAACTCGGTCGAACCTTCGACAAATATCTGCTCATGCCTGCGGGTTCAACAGCGTCGCCCGAATGCCTGCTATACCCCGGATAACGGGCTGTTATCCGGGGCAACCCAGGCGAAGGCGGGGTGATGGCGGCGAAGGCGACCCGGCTGCGAACCCGCCGGCACGGACTCTGCACTGCGCGGCCGAGGCGTTCCTGGACACAATCGGATCGCCCAACACCCGTCGCGCCTACGCCATCGCGATCGTCAAGACCGTCGACGCCCTCGACGAGCCCGGCCCGATCGGGCGCTCACGCGCCCTGGAACTCCCGGCGCGCCGCGGTCGGCAAGTGGCTGCACTGGTGCGCTCGCGCAGAGGAACTACTCCAGCTCAACATCGAAGACCTGGACCAGACGGGCCGACGCGCCCCGGTGAAGTTCAAAGGCGCCAAACCCGCACCCGCGGCGCCGCCCACCACAACCGACCGCCGACGCTGAGCTGCGTCTTTTCCATATCCGTTGTTTTTTCGGCGATTGCTACTGGGACCCCAAGTCGTGCCGATGCAGCGCTGGCCGACCGGCAGCGGGAGCAGCTCTCGAAGAGCTCAGCCCAGGTTCAGTTGGTCGCGGCCGGTGGCGCGGGCGAGATGGATGGCTTCGGCCCGGAGTAGCTCCGAGTCGACATGTTCGTCGTCGAACATGCTCACGGTGAGGGTGTTGTCGATGGTTTCCCACGTTCCGGCGATCCGGCCACCGACGAGGACCAGGGGCGAGATCCAGCCGGCGGTCCGGCTGACCTTCGTGCGATGGGCCGGAGGGAGGAGGACCGGATCCGTGGTGCCGGGGCCGAGAACGTATTGGTCGAAGGGACCGAGCAGGCGGACGCTGTCGGTGGGAGTGGTGGCGGCCAGATCGGCGGCGTCCTCGGTGCGGATCCAGGTCCGGCGGCCCTCGACATCGACTTCGGTGAGTTCGGATCCCAGATCGGAGAACCATTGGCGCACAGTGGTTTTGCGCAACACGCCGCGGATGAGCCAGGCGTTGAACGCCTCCGGCGTGCCCGGACCGTAGGCGCCGAGATAGGCGTGGATCAGGCGTGACGCCGCGATGTCGGTGGGCGGCAGGCCGCTCCAATCGCTCACCGCATGCGCCGGGGCGGTGAAGGTCACCGATGATCCGCGAGCGGGCCCGTAACATAGCACCCCCTGCCAGGCCAGCGGTTTCAACAGCGCGCCCCAGCCGGACCGCAACTGCTCACCCATCGCCGCGAAGCGGCGGTCACGTACCAGTTCGTCGACCAGTTCCGTCCGGCTCAGCACGGCGCCGCCGTCGAGCAGTTCGGCGACCGCGTCGGTCAGCGCCTTCACTTCCCCGGGGTCGGCGCCGAAATTGCGTTGCCACGCGGGCTTCTCCCAGGTGCGCGCCGAGGCGATCAGAGCCAGTGCGGCGGCCGCGGTCTCGGGTGTCATCGCGTGCAGCGTGCCGCGCATCGCCCACGTCTTCAGCAGCTCGCCGGCGTCGAGAGCACGGACGAGCTCTCCGGGTGCTCCCCCGCGCCGCACGGCCACCGCGGTCTCCGCGGCGGACGTCACCTGCGCCTGCACCCCGGCCAGTCGCCGCGCCACCGCGACCGCATCCCCGCCGTCACGCGCTTCGACGAAGCCTCGCCGCAATCGCCACGCGAACACCTGACCCCATGTGACCTTCACCGCACCTCCCACGTCCGCACACCCGCCGATCCGCGCGCTCACCTTACGGCTCGCCACCGACAACCATGGAGGCGTGACGCCTCGCACACCTCGAGGGCAATTCATGCGTGTTTGTGCATGTATTGCTAGTCTGTTGCCGTGACTCCGAAATCCGAAGACTCCCCCGAGCCGTTCTGGACGCTGGAGACCCGGCTCGCCTCGGCACTGCTGATCCTGGCCGGATTCGTGGGCGCGGCCGCCTACACCCACTCCGAGGGCTATTTCGTCACGTTCATGACCGGCAACACCGAGCGTGCCGTCATCGGCGGATTTCTCGGCGACTACACCCTCGCGGCCGGCGCCTTCGCCCTGATCGTGTTCTTTCTCGCCGGCGTCCTGGTGGCCTCGATCTGCCGCCGGCACTGGTGGCGCAATCATCCGCACGGCGCGACCATGCTCGCCACCGCCGCCCTCACCGCGGCCGCCGTCCTCGACACGATTCTCTACCGGCACGACTCCGATCTCGGACTGGTGCCGATCCTGCTCGTCTCGTTCGCGATGGGGTCGCTGAACACCTCGTTCGTCAAGAAGGGCGAGGTGTCGATCCCGGTCACCTACGTCACCGGAACCCTGGTGAAATTCGCTCAGGGCGTGGAGCGGCATATGGCCGGCGGCACCCATCGTGAATGGCTGGGCTACGCGGTGCAGTGGCTGTCGTTCGCCGCCGGCGCCTTGATCGGCGGTCTGGTCTCGCTGGTCGTCGAGGGCGGCGACATGCTCTACACCGCCGTCATCGCCTCCGCGATCGTGGCCGCCTACACCTGGCGCGCGGACCTCAGCTGGGTGCAGCGCCATCCCTCGTCGGACTGACGCGCGCTCCTGCGAGTAACGGGCGCGGCCGTGGTATCTGCGCGACCGGCGGCACCGAATCATAGATGTCAGGTCGTCTCGCCGGCCGCGTTCGCGCTGTCGCCGACCCGCCCGGACCTGGGTTGCGGTGGAGGTAGGTCTCAGAGGGTTCGTATCAGAGGGTCAGGCGTCGGAGAAATGAGGTATCCGGTGAACACTGCTGCCGATATCGACGAGATGGGTCCGATCGACTATCTCGTCATCGAGTTTCCCGCCGACCGGCAACCGGACGGATCGGCGTTGCCGCTGCTGCGAGATCTGGTGGACCGCGGTGTCATCCGAGTCCTGGATCTGGCCTTCGTGCACAAGGATGCCGACGGTTCGCTGACCGGGATCGACATCGCCGATGTCGGGTTGACCGGAGACCTGGATGTGACCCTGTTCGCCGAGGCGGCGACCGGGTTGCTCGACGAGGGTGATCTGCGCGAAGCCGGTAACGCCTTGGAGCCCGGCCATTCGGCCGCGGTCCTCCTCTACGAGAACGCGTGGGCGGCCCCACTGGCGGTCGCGTTGCGGCGCAACGGCGCCGAACTCGTCGCGTCCGGTCGCATTCCGGTGCAGGCCATCCTCTCGACCCTCGACAAACTCGAGGCTGATACCTAAGGAGAAGCAGCATGCCCGGACTACTTCGTGGCGTCGCCCGCACCGCGGTGGTCGCCGGAACGGCCACGGCCGTATCCAATCGCGTGTCGCGCCGTCAGGGCCAGCGCTGGGCCGCACAGGAGGAGTATCAGTACCAGCAACAACCGCCGCCGCCCGCACCGAGCGGCGGGGGCACCGACCGCATCGCCGCCCTGAAGCAATTGGGCGAGTTGAAAGCCCAGGGGGTGCTCACCGAGCAGGAATTCGAATCGGAGAAGGCGCGCATTCTCGCGTCGTGACCACCGGGCGCCACCACACGGAGATCAGGAGAAGCAGCATGAAACTCGTCAAGGCGGTAGCAGTGCTGGCGACCGGTGCGGCAGCGCTGATTCCGATCGCCGCATGTTCCTCGGACAACAACAGCAGTCCGGCCACGGTCACCACGACCACGGAGCACGGCGAGCACACCGATATGCGAAGCAGTCTCGCCACCACGGCCTCGTCGGTGGTCGGCTCGGCCCTCAACTCCGCGCAGCAGGCGGTGCAGAACGCGATCAACAGCGTCCTGTCCGCGGCGCCGATCACCTTCGACAAGGGCAGCTCCGATCTGAGCCCGACCGACGTCGCCACGATCAAAGCGGTGGCGCTTCCGCTCAAGGGCAACGACACCGCGGTGAAGATCGAAACCTACGCCGTCGACTCGAACTCCGGGGCGGCCGACTCGCTCGCCGAGGCGCGGGGCAACAACGTCGCCACGGCCCTGCAGAACGAGGGGATCGACAAGGGGCGCATCTCCGTCCACGCGGAGGGCAATCCGATCGAGTCGAACGTGCAGATCGATCAGGCGACGATCTCCGTCACCATGAAATAGCCGTCACCGTCCGGCGTCCGGCTCGCCGCCCTCCGCCTCCGTGCGCGTCGGGCCGGGCATCAGCACCTTGGTGATCGTCGCCGCCCCGACCACCACCAGCGACAGCACGAAAAGCCAACTGATGGCGGTGAACACCGGGCCCAGCAGCCCGAACTTGGCCTGCGCGGACGCCGTGATCTTCGGCAGTACCAGACGTCCCGCCGCCCGGACCGCCGTCAGTCCGACAGCTGTCAGTGCCCCGGTCGTCCACAGTGCCGGCCCGCGCAGCTTGCCCAGCGTGAGCAGATACGCGCAGAGGGTCCACACGATCATCCACACCAGCAACTCGCCGCCGACGGTGAGAGGCAGCCCGAAGTAGCGCAGTCCGGCGAGTTCGCGCACGGCCCCGATGGTCGCCGCCGAGAATGCGACGACGAGCAGGACCACCGGCCAACGCCAGGCATCGCGCAAACCGATCGCCGGCACATCCCACAGCTTGCCGTAGATCCGGGCGAGGGTTTTGGCGAACGAGGCGCCGCTGATCACGACCATCAGCAACCCGACGACCCCGAACGCGGCGAATGTCGGATCGCTTGCCGCGACGACACCGAAGGCGGACCGGAACGTCGCCCGGTCCAGGCCCAGCTGGTCATCGATCGCGCGGGTCGCGAGATCCAGCTGGGAGAAGACGGACCCGGCGATGATCACGGGCAGCACGCAGGTGAAGATCTTGGCCGCCAGCGTCATCGATCGATCCACGATTTCGATATCGGCGAATTCGCCGATCACCTGCCGGAGCGGCCCGGACCAGGAACCCGGTGAACCCCGGCGCGCCGCGGCCGTCGTGGCGCTCAGATTCATCGACCACATAGCGTCGATTCAACTCCGGCCGATGCGTGTGCGCGAGCGCCGAAACAACGATATTCGTGGCCGGGTTATGCGCGCGGGCCGGGTCGCTTGTCCATCAACCGCAGAATGAGCGGGGTGAAGATCAGCTGCATCGCCAGATCCATCTTGCCGCCCGGCACCACGATGCAGTTCGGGCGCGACATGAACGAATCGTGCAGCATCGACAGCAGATACGGGAAATCGATCACCTTCGGATCGGCGAAACGGATCACGACGAAACTCTCGTCGGCGGTCGGAATGCTGCGGGCGGTGAACGGATTCGAGGTGTCCACGGTCGGCACCCGTTGAAAATTGACGTACGTGCGCGAGAACTGCGGGCAGATGTACTTCACGTAGTCGGGCATGCGCCGCAGGATCGTATCGATCACCGCCTCGCTGGAATAGCCTCGCTCGGTCTTGTCACGAATGACCTTCTGAATCCATTCCAGATTCACGATGGGCACCACACCCACCAGCAGATCCGCGTAACGCGCCACATCGACGGTGCCGGTGACCGCGGCGCCGTGCAACCCCTCGTAGAACAGCAGGTCGCTGCCGGGGGCGAGTTCCTCCCACGGCGTGAACGTGCCCGGTTCCAGTCCGAAGGGTTTGGCCTCGGTCTCGTCGTGCAGATATTTGCGTACCAGGCCGACGCCGGACTGGCCGTAATCGCGAAAGAGGCTTTCCAGTTCGGTGAGCAGATTGGCCTCCGGGCCGAAATGCGAGAAATGCAGGTTCAGATCGGCTTCGGCCTCGGCCATCGCCGCCTGCATTTGGCCGCGATCGTAGCGATGGAACGAATCCCCCTCCACGATCGCGGCATTGACACCCTCCCGCCGGAAGATCTCCTGGAAGGTCCGGGTGACGCTGGTCGTTCCGGCGCCGGAGGAACCGGTAATGGCGACCACGGGATGCTTGCGCGACATGACGTCTCGATTCGATCAGCCGGCGTTCAATGGCGCGCCGGTCGGAACAGGGTGCGGGTGCCGAACAACGACGCGTCGAACGGTGGCCCGGCATCGGGTTCACGGTGATAGCGCTCGATCCGGCGCACCTCGTTGAGCGATCCGAAAACCAGCGGGATCTGCTGATGCAGGTGCTCGGGAATCACCTCGAGCACCCGTTCATGGCCGGTGGTCGCGGCACCGCCGGCCTGTTCGATGACGAAGGCGATGGGATTGGCGCCGTAGAGCAGCGAGACCCGCCCCGGCCGGCCGGGATCGCGGGTGTCGTACGGATACAGGTAGACCCCGCCGCGGGTGAGGATATGGAAGGCGTCGGCGACCAGCGACGCCACCCAGCGCATATTGAAGTCGCGCGACCGCGGCCCCTCCACCCCGTCGAGACATTCGTGCACATAACGCCGCACCGGGCGCTGCCAGAACCGCTCGTTGGCGGCATTGATCGCGAATCCCGAGGTGTCCTCCGGAATGCGCATGCGGGGATGAGTGAGGACGAAGGCGCCGATCTCCCGATCGAGAGTGAATCCGTCGACTCCGCTGCCGGTGGTGAGAACCAGCATCGTCGCCGGGCCGTACAGCGTGAATCCCGCGCACACCTGCCGTACGCCCGGTTGCAGAAAATCCGCCGCCTGCGGCGCCCGCCCGTCCTCCGGTGCGCGCAGCACACTGAATATCGTGCCGACCGGCAGGTTCACGTCGATATTCGAGGAGCCGTCCAGGGGATCGAAGGCCAGCATGTATTTGCCTCGGCGCACCTCCCCCGGCACCGGATGGAATCCGTTCATCTGTTCCGACAGCAGCGCCGACAACGGCCCGCTCGATTCGGATTGCTCCACCATGATGTCGTTGGCGATGGCGTCCATGCGCCGATGCAGGCTCACCGGCGGATCCGTGCCGTCGGTTGCGCCGAGCGCGCCCACGATGCGACCGCGGGTCACCTGATTGGCGATGATCTTCGCCGCGGTGGACACCACATTGAGCAGCGCGGAGAATTCCCCGGAAGAACCGGGATGCCGATGTTCCTGTTCGATCGTGTAGCGGGTGAGGGTTTTCATTCCGTCGGGCATGCCACCTCCTCCGCGGCACGCGCACCATCGCCGAAAACGCTGCTGCCGTAGATGTCTTCGGTCGTCAACGTCATCAGATCGGCCTTGCCGAGCGGGCGATGCTCCTGCACGAGCCGATTGGCCTGGCGCAGCCGGCACCGGTCCACGGCGTTGCGGACACTGCGCGCATTCGCGAACCGCGGCCGCGCCATCCGCGCATCCAGGTAGTCGTCGAAGGCCGCTGCCGCCGAATCGCCGAACCGGAAATTCTGCTGTGCCACCATCACTTCCGCGATCGCCAGCAGTTCCTCGCGCGTGTAGTCCGGGAATTCGATGTGGTGGGCCACGCGCGAGGACAGACCGGGATTCGCGGAGAAGAACGTCTCCATCCGGTCCGGATATCCGGCGAAGATCACCACCAGGCTGGAACGTTCGGTCTCCATCTCCTGCAGCAGGATCTCGATGACCTCCTGTCCGTAGTCCCGTTCGTTCTCCGGCCGGAACAGGTAGTAGGCCTCGTCGATGAACAGCACTCCCCCCGCCGCTTTGGCCAGTGCTTCCTTGGTCTTGGGGGCGGTGTGGCCGATGAACTGGCCCACCAGGTCGTCGCGGGTCACCGTGTGCACCTTCGGTTTCCGGATGTAGCCGAGGGCGTGCAGCATCTCCGCCATCCGCAGGGCGACCGTCGTCTTCCCGGTGCCGGGACCGCCGGTGAAACTCATATGCATGGTGGGACGGTCGGCCTGCAGTCCGAACCGCTGCCGGGCCCGGTCGATCAGCAGCAACGCCGCGATCTCGCGCACCCGCTGCTTGACCGTGGCCAGCCCGATCAGTTCCGCATCGAGGCGGGCCAGGGTGTCCTCGACGTTCTTACCGGCCAGATCCGTCGACAGATCGACGGTCGCGTCGTCGGCCAGCGTGATCTCCGACGGGTCGGGATCCGCGGGCGGCTCGATGTGATTCGCACCCGCACCGCTCGCCCCGGGCCGGTACATCCGGAATCCCGATCCGCTGCCCGGTGTGCCGCCGGACATCGCCGGCCTCCCGTCCACCATCGCCTCAGTCCCGGTAGCGCGCGCCCGCGGGCACGTCGGTGGCGTAGGACCGCAGGCCGTAGTGCTGCCGGCGATCCTCGGTCTCGGTGCGCACCACCAGGAAGCCCGGTTCGTCGGCGGGCCGCTGCACCAGGAAACTCAGTGCGGTCGTCTGCCGGCCGTAGCTCGCGTCGTAGGCGTTGACGCGGATGTAGTGGTGCGGGAACGTCGAACGGCAGGCGTTCACCTCGGCGAGCACACCGTCGGGTTCGTCGAGGTCGAACAGCGGCAACCCCCACATCTCCCAGTAGACGTTGCGTGGATGCGGATCGTCGGTGTACTCGATCGAGACGGGCCAGTTGTTGAGCAGCGCATAGCGGATCTGAGCGCCGATTTCGGTATCGGTCAGGTCGGGCAGATGGGAGAACGTCCCTTGACGCAGATGCATTGCGTCTCCTTGTGTGTCGTCGGGTCGATCGGGCCGGGCGGTCAGGCGGTGACCGTCGGTACCGCGTCGGGGGCGTCGGTGGAGGTGTAGTCGAAGGTGACATCGCCCCAGGTCGCGAGCGCGACGTCCAGTGACGGACAGATCTTCGCCGCGGCGCGCAGGGCGTCGGGACCCTCCTTCAGGAGATCGCGACCTTCGTTGCGCGCCTTGACCATTGCCTCCAGGGCGACCCGGTTGGCCTCCGCGCCCGCGGCGATACCCATCGGGTGGCCGATGGTGCCGCCGCCGAACTGCAGGATCGCGTCGTCGCCGAACAGATCCAGGAGTTGATGCATCTGCCCCGCGTGGATTCCGCCCGATGCCACCGGCATCACTCCGGGCAGACTCGCCCAGTCCTGGTCGAAGAAGATGCCGTTGCGCGGATTGGCCGGAATGTGGTTGTCGCGCAACGTGTCGTAGAAACCCTTCACCGTGTGCGGGTCCCCCTCGAGCTTGCCGATGACGGTGCCGGCGTGCAGGTGATCCACGCCGATGAGGCGGCACCATTTCGCCAGCACCCGGAAGCTGACACCGTGGGTCTTCTGCCGGGTGAACGTCGAATGCCCGGCCCGGTGCAGATGCAACAGCATGCCGTTGCGCCGCGCCCACTTCGACATCGACTGCATCGCCGTGTAGCCGACGGTGAGGTCCATCATCACGATCACGCTGCCGAGCGATTTCGCGAACTCCGCGCGCTCGTACATATCCTCCATCGTGGCGGCCGTGATATTGAGATAATGACCCTTCAATTCTCCCGTTTCCGCGGTCGCACGGTTCACGCCCTCCATGGCGAACAGATAGCGATCGCGCCACCGCATGAACGGCTGCGAGTTGATGTTCTCGTCGTCCTTGGTGAAATCGAGGCCGCCCTTACACGCCTCGTACACCACCCGTCCGTAGTTGCGTGCCGAGAGGCCGAGTTTCGGCTTCACGGTCGCCCCCAGCAACGGTCGGCCGTACTTGTTCAGATATTCCCGTTCCATAACGATTCCGTGCGGCGGTCCCTGAAAGGTCTTGACATAGGCCACCGGAATACGCATGTCCTCGAGCCGCAATGCCTGGAGCGGTTTGAAACCGAAGACATTGCCGATCACCGAGGACGTGAGATTGGTGATCGAGCCCTCTTCGAAAAGGTCCAGATCGTAGGCGATATAGGCGAAATACTCTCCCGGCCGCCCCGGTACCTCCTCGACCCGATAGCATTTGGCCCGGTAGCGGTCGTGCGCGGTGAGCCGGTCGGTCCACACGACAGTCCATGTGGCAGTGGAGGATTCGCCGGCCACGGCAGCTGCCGCCTCGATCGGGTCCACCCCCGGTTGCGGCGTCACCCGGAACACCGCCAGCACATCGGTATCGCACGGTTGATAGTCCGCGTCGTAATAGCCCATCGACGCATACGAGTGCACGCCCGGATCCCAGCGGTCACGAGTCGATTCGTCGGTCATCGGTCCTCCTGTATTTTGCGGGACACCCGCACCCGGTCGGCGTCGCGAGCCGCTGCGCGAATCTCACCTGCGACACCTCTTGGGATGGTGCGGCGAGTGCGCAGATTCAGGATGCGGGCACCGCCCGGCGAGGACAATTCGATTGTTTCCGGTCTCGCTCAACCGAATCGTTGAGTTTGCTACCGTCTGTAGATGGGAACGGTGAGTGCGGTCCGAATGGAAACGTTCCTGGCTGTGGCCCGGCACAACAGCATTCGGCGCGCCGCTGCGCAACTGCACATCACCGAGGCGGCCGCATCGGCGGCGGTGGCACATATCGAAAAGCAGCTCGGCGCGAAACTGATCGCGAAATCCGGACGCGGTATCGCACTCACCGAGGCGGGGCGGGTCTATGCCGAATACTGCCGCAGCATCCTGGGTTTGATGAAAGAGGCGCATGCCGCGGTCCGCCGCGCCGAAACGGGGCGGTTGCGTATCGGGGTGGTGGCGACCGCCGGGGAATACGTGCTGCTGCGGCTGCTGGTGTCGTTTCGCGACCGCTACCCCGAGATCGAACTGGGTCTGTCGATCCACCCGCGCGATCTGCTGTTCATCGAATTACAGCACCACGAAACCGATCTCGTGATCGCCGGGCGTCCGCCGCGCGACACCGGACTGGTGGTGCGGGCGCGCCGGCCCAGCCGCCTGGTCGTGGTGGGAGCGCCGGGACGATCCCACGATCCGCGCACCACGACCTGGCTGTTGCGCGGCCCCGGCTCGGGCACCAGGGACACCACATTGGCCCTGCTGGATCGGCTGCAGATCCGCCCACCCGCCCTCACCCTCGGCACCCACGGCGCCGTCCTCGCCGCCGCCCGGGAAGGGCTGGGGATCACGCTGATTCACAGCGACGCGGTGGAAGCCGATGTGGCGCAAGGCAATCTGGTCGTCGTGCCGGTCGAGGGAACACCGCTGGACCGGCCGTGGCATGCGGTGACGACCGGCACCCCAACTCCGGCGGCGCGCCTGTTCGTCGCGCATATGGTCGATCCCGCCCGGGTGGGTGACCACGCCTTCCACCCGACCACCGACCACCCCGCCGGCCCCTTGCCGACCACCTCCGCCGCCCCCGAACCGGCCCCGAAGCGTCATCCGGCCACGCGACGCCCCGGCACCGGACCGGAAGTGTCTCCACGGCCGGAGCCGTAGCGTCACGGCTGCCAGGGATCGGCGCCCATCTCGGGCTTGAGATGGTGCAGATTGGTGATCCGGCGTGCGGATTCCCGCAACTGGCGCCTGTGCTGCTCCAACGCGGGGTCGTTGGTCACCACCGACCGGTGATATCTCTCCGCGATCGCCAGGTGGTTCTCGGCCAATCGGTTGCCGATGTAGTAGCGGGTGTCGCGACCGGCATTGTTCCACTGGTCCGGAGTGATCCGGCGTATCGCCGTCTCGGAGTCCCAGGATCGCTCGACCAGCCGCACGAAATTGTGATCGATCGCGGCGCCGTCCTCGGGAGCGTTGGCGTGGCGCCTGAAGTTGGCCGCGGCTACCACCGCCTGCGCGGAGAAGGCCTCGTGCGCGCGATCGCCGACGTGGTTGTCGACGGCCATCGACGCGGCGAGCGCCTTTTGCAGCGGGGCGAACCCGTACGGCGACGCGTCCCGGAGGCTCGCCTTCTGCACGGCCAATGCCCGCAGCGCGTCGATGACTCCCTGATCGGTGGCTCCGGTCGCCAAAAGGGTGGGAGCGAGGTACAGATCCGGCACCCGGCTGTCGGTCAACCCGTCCAGCGCGTTGGCCACGCCGAGGGTCGACTCCAAACCGTCGCCGCCGGCGCGCGCGAGCGCCTTCTCGCGCCAGTTCAGCCGGTTCAGCTGGAGCCATTGCGCACCCTCGCGGTTCAGGGGCGCGCTGTCCATATTCGCCAGATCCGCGCGCTTGCGCCGTAGCGCGAACGGATTCAGCGGTCCCATGGTGCGCCCGGCGGCCCAGGCGGCGATCGGTGACGAGTTCAAGGTGTTCAGGGCCGCCACGGTGGTCAAAAGCTTCGTCGGAGAATGCCCGCCGGATCCGCCACCGGGCATGCCGAGGGCGGTCTTTCCCCCGGCCCCCGTGGCGAAGCCACCCTGGGTCGCGAGTGCGAATCGGTTGGCGATCCAGTCGTTTCCTCTGTCCAGGTTGAAATCGAGGCGGCGCAGCTGCGTGATCGCGATGATCTCGACACACACGACGATTATCAGAACCGCGAACACCTGGCCCTGCGCCTGGTCGAACAGGCCGCCGAGAAGGACGAGATATATCCCGAGAAATATAATGAAGGCCACCATTTTGAATCCGGACACGAAGGAATGCACGAGACTTCGCACCAGATGCGTCTGGGTGGGTCCGTATATGAATCCGCCCGCGGCGAACCCGAATATCGTCATGAACGCGTAGTAGATGGCGTCGAACGCCGTGCGCATGATTTTGAGTGCCATGTAGACGCCGAACAGGATTGTTATCAAGCCGCAGAGGATCAGCACCAGGCCGGTACCGACCTGCGACATCGTCGGATGGTCGATGCGGTGGATCGCATCCATGTCATGACAGTTCTCCAGGCCCGAGTGCAGCAGATTCTTGCTGCCGGCCGTGATTCCGGCGGTCCACGCGTTCCGGCACGCGGAATTGCCGTCGATGACATGTCCGAAATTCCATACCTGCACCGGCTTGCGTACCAAGTTGTCCGCCAGGCCGCTCTGGATGTTCTTCACAAATTCACCGGCCGCGGGCATGGATCGGCCTTGCAGGCCTGCTACCACGGCAATGCCGAGGTCGCGGCCCTGGGCCATCAGTCCGTCGGAGGAGAGGACATCGGCCAGCGGGTTCGCCAGGAAGAACGGCCCGGCTATGCCGATGAGAATCATCGTTACCGCTTGTGACGTGGCTTTGGAATGGAATCCGCGCACGACGAACCAGGCCACGACGAGTGCGCCGATGGTTGCCGCGGTGACGAGCATCATCGGAGTCGCCAGCTGTTCGGTGAGTGCGGAGGCCAGCCCGCGCAGCGGGTTTGCCAGCATATCCAGCCATTTGAAGCTGAGGGCCATGCCGATGAGCCATATGGCGGTCGTCATGATGACGACGTACAGGATCAGTTCGAACCCGAGAGCCGACCACAACACCGTGGTGCCGGGATGCAGTATTCCGGGGTCTTTCGTGGCGAATTGATAGTTCGCCAGCGGGGCCCCGGTGGAATCGTGTATCTGCATCCAACTGACGGCATCCACGGACGAACTGTCGTCTCCGGTATCGGTACCGGGTTGCGCCCGCGCCATTCCGATCATGCCAGGCGGTGCGAGGACGGCCAGCACCGAGAGAAACAGGAAAAGAAAGAGCCGGCGGCGTATCGGCGAAATGCCGGGCTTCGACGGACTCGCCATCGGCTGTGAAGCTGCGGTAATGCGATCGATTCTCATCGGTCGTGCCAACTTCCGGTAAGAGAGCAGCGTTGTAGCCGTGCCGAAAGCCGCCCTTCGACTCGGGGCGTTTTTTACATGCTCGGACTACCCGCCGCTCGCATTGTCGAGGGGGTTCACACAGGTGACGCGCGGCCGGAACCCGAGCCGCCGCAGACAGAATTCGGCTACGGAGCCCAGCGATCCGGCTTCGATATCAGTGCTGTTGCAGACTGCGATGCCGACAACCAGTGCAACGCAGACGGAAAGGCGTGATCACCCGAGTCGCGTCGTCATCGCAAGCGACGGCGACCGCGTCTCCAGGCGGTGAAACGGCGATCGACGTTACATCGCGAGCTCAGCTCGAGCGCGGGCGTCCCACTCGGGGTTTCGAGTGGTCGAAGCGCTGTGTTGCGCGCGGAGTTCGTTTGCCGCTGTGTTCATCGCCGTCCTGAGTCCGTTAACCCATTATTCAAGTCCAAGATACCCTGTGCCCGAGGCATTTTCGACTCTCCAGGCCTGGGACGCCGGGCCCGGAACGTCCGCCGTCGATCCGGTCGGCAGCGTGTCGCGCGGGAACGGTGCGCAACCGCCACGCGGAACGCGGCCGGGTCGGCCGAAGAAACACGCGGCGCCGTCGATGAGCAGGCCGAACGCGTCGGGATCGAGCGGGAGGGCATACTTACTGAATCGGATATCGCCGACGGTGCGGCTGCCGACGGTCCCAGCACACGCGTAGGAGCGACAACGCCCATGATCCAGCAGGAGCGCGCACGCAGCGCGGAGGAACTTGCCGAGGCGGCGGATCTGTATTTCGCGCTCGGCAGGATCACCCGGCTCCTGCGGCGCTCCGGCGACCTGGGTTCGCTGAGCCCCGGTTCGGCGGCGGCACTGGGCACGCTGGTGCGCAGCGGTCCGATGCGACTGGGCGATCTGGCCGCCGCCGAACACGTCACCGCCCCCACGATGTCGCGCATCGTGTCGGGTCTGGAGAAGTACGGATACCTCGAACGCACCGCCGACCCGGCCGACGGCAGAGCTCAGTTGCTGACCGTCACCGAACAGGCGAAATCACTGGTCAACGGACTCACATCGGCCCGGATCCAGCGCTTCGCCGCCGCCCTCGACGATATCGATCCGCAGCAGCGCCGCACGCTCGGCGACGCACTGGCCGTGCTCGTCGCACGGCTCGACGACGACGGCTCCCGGTAACGGCTTGACTTGGAGCGCACTCCAAGTCGTAGCGTCGGCCTCGTGAGTTCGCAGGGACTCACCATCCAATCCGATGGCACCTCAGGAGGACCGCTCGCATGATCGCGACCAGGAAACTCGGCGAATTGACCGTCGGCGCACAGGGACTCGGCTGCATGGGCATGAGCCAGGCCTACGGTGTGCGCGACAACGACGAGGAGTCGATCGCCACCATCCATCGCGCCCTCGACCTCGGGGTGACCCTGCTCGACACCGCGAACGTCTACGGCGCCGGCGCCAACGAGGAGTTGGTGGGCCGGGCCATCGCCGGTCGGCGCGACCAGGTGGTCCTCGCGACCAAATTCGGCATCGTGTGGGGCGAGGGCGGGAGCATGGGCGCCCGGGGCGACGCCGCCTACGTCGCGCAGTCCTGCGACGAATCGCTGAAGCGCCTCGGCGTGGACCACATCGACCTGTACTACCAGCACCGCGTCGACCCGAATGTGCCGGTCGAGGAGACCTGGGGCGCGCTGTCGGAGCTGGTCACCGCGGGTAAGGTCCGCTACCTCGGCATCTCCGAGGCTTCCGCGCAGACCATCCGCCGCGCGCACGCCGTACATCCGGTGACCGCACTGCAGAGCGAATGGTCGCTGTGGACGCGCGGTATCGAAGCGGAGGTTCTGCCCACCTGCCGTGAACTCGGCATCGGAATCGTGCCGTTCTCCCCGCTCGGGCGCGGCTTCCTCACCGGCTCGATCACCTCCACCGCCGATCTGCCCGCCGACGACCTGCGCCGCGCGCTGCCCCGCTTCGCCGACGACAACATCGACCGCAACCTGGCCGTCGTCGCCGAACTGCGTGCGATGGCGGAGGAAAAGGGCGTGACCGCAGGACAATTGGCGCTGGCCTGGGTCCAGTCCCGCGGTGACGACGTGGTCCCGATTCCGGGCACCAAGCGCCGCACCTATCTCGAGCAGAATGTGGCGGCCACCGAGATCGAGCTCAGCGCCGAGGATCTGGCGCGGATCGAGGCCGCCGCCCCGGCCGACGCCTTCGCCGGAGCCCGGTATCCCGAGCACCTGGCCCGCGCCGCCAGCAAGTAGCGATCAGTGCGGGACGTCGACCGTCAGCGTGACCGGGGTGTCCGCGGCGACCGGCGTCCCCGCCTCCGGCTGCTGTGCGGTGACCGTCCAGGGGGTCGTCGCAGCGCCCGGATCATGCATCACGTCGCGGCCGTCCGCGGTGGTGATACCGGTGACGTCGAAGCACAGCGCCGCACCGACCACGGTCTGTCCCAGTGGCTTCCCGCGGAAGTCGGGTAACGGACGAGGCCACGGTTGCGCGCCGCAGTCCTGGCCGGCCGCCGCCGCGACGGAACTCGATTGCGCCGCAGCGGATGTCGCGGTGGCGCCGCTCGCCTGGTCGCCGGAGGAGCCGCCGCAGGCCCCGACGGTACAGGCGACAGCGAGCAGGGACGCGGCGAATGCGATGCGGCGCATGAATGTCCTTCGGATCGAACGGCGTGTTCGGCGCCGCCGACCAGCGAACGGACGCGCGTGCAACGCACCCTAATACGCGATCGGTCACCGATCGAATCGGCCGGATCACCGCCCGGATATGCGACGTGGTCGGCGGCCGTTCGGAACGCTCCACAACGCAGACGCCGGGCGGTGAGCTCCGAGGGACAGCGCACGTCTCGAACCCCACCCGATACACCCGATGCCGGCATCGGCGACCTCGTGGTTCCGAACGAACCGCCCGAGGGAATTCTGCTCCGAAACGGCGCGCGCAGATAACCTTTCGTGGTTACGAACCGGTGAATATCCAATCACCGTGCGGCAATGACGGATTCGGCGGCCGCCGTCACGATGCGGTGGCGAGGCTCGACACCCTCACGTCGATCGCGGCGAACATCGTCAGCCTGCCGCAGGCGTGGGGCCTGGCCTGATTGTCACCGGCACCGACCGTGCCCGCGTCCCGGCGGGCCCGGGCACGGTGCTGTCGCGGCCGCACGTGCGGCCGGATCCGGACCGGACACTCAACCCTGCAGATATTGCTCGAGGTGCTCGCGCTCGTCCTGCAACTCCGAGATCGCGCTCTTGACCACGTCTCCGATACTGACGATCCCGACCATTCGCCCGTGATCGACGACCGGCAGATGCCGAATCCGATGTTCGGTCATCGTCGCGCGCAAACTCTCCACCCGATCCTCGGGCGAGCAGGTGTGCACGATCGCGGTCATGATGTCGGATACCGGCCGGGTCAACAGCTGCGCACCCTGTCTGTGCAGGCAGCGGACCACATCCCGCTCCGAGACGATCCCGTCCAACGCGCCGCCGGCACCACACACCACCACCGCGCCGACATTGTGTTCGGCCAGCACCGCCAGCAATCTGTCGACCGTCGCCTCCGGCGCGATCGTCACCACATCGGCCCCCTTGTTGCGCAAAACCTCCGAAATTCGCATCGTCCACCGCCCTGTCGAGCCTGTCGTTGTTACGCCCTGCCGGGACAGTTCTGTGACCGAACTGCCGCCGGTTATAAGGATCGCGCGTTTTCTTCGCGGTGACCAGCAACGATTCCGATCGGCACGATCAACCTGGCGGTGAAGCGGGCTGCGAGCGCCACGCCCGGCGCGGGGACCGTTGCCGCCCAAGCTGCCACCGCGGCCGATCCGATGGACGTAGCATCCCAAGCGTGGCCGATGCGAACCGTCCCGCGCTGCGGGTTCTCGTCTACAGCAGCGATGCCGACACCCGTCGCCAGGTGATGCTGGCGCTGGGCAAGCATCCGCATCCCGACCTGCCGCCGTTCGACTACCGCGAGACCGCCACCGCGCCGGTGGTGATCGAACAGCTCGACGCCGGCGGGATCGACCTGGCGATTCTCGACGGTGAGGCCACACCCACCGGCGGAATGGGGCTGGCCAAACAGCTCAAGGACGAAATCGCCGACTGCCCGCCCATCGTGGTGCTGACCGGCAGGGCCGACGATGCCTGGCTCGCCGCGTGGTCCCGGGCCGAGGCGGCGGTCGCGCATCCGCTGGACCCGTTCCAGCTCACCTCGGCGGTCACCACGGCTCTGAACGCTCGCCCCGCCGCCTGATCAGCGCTTTCCCGGTCGGCCGACAATCTCGTCGGCCGACCGTTTTCGTGCGCGCCGAGGGTCGCGGCGCGCCCGGCTGCGGGGAGGCCATTGCGCTGGTTCGGTCATAAGTGACAGTTCCGAATTCGATCAAACACCGGGGCGGAACCGTGAGTATTCAGAAAGAGCAGTTGTAGGCTGTGCTGTAGCTCACACGAGCGTGGCTGTTGATATGAATGGCGCCCTGCCTGCCCTGTCGTCCCGCGCTCGCGCTCGAGCTGCGCTTCGGGGTGAGACTGGCCCGGCAGACGACGATGTCAGCCCCGCCTCGGCAGTTGCCGGCGAGGGAGAGGGGTTGTGCCGTTGTGAATACCCAGGTGCCGACTCTTGTGCTCGGTGCGATCGCTGCCGCGTTCGCGCTGGGATCGGTGTTGCTGGCGGCCGTGATCGGCCCCAAACGCTACAACCGAGCCAAACTCGAAGCCTACGAATGCGGTATCGAACCCACCCCGCACGCCATCGCCGGCGGGCCGGGAAATGCTGCGGGACAACGCTTTCCGGTGAAGTACTACCTCACCGCGATGCTGTTCATCATCTTCGACATCGAGATCGTATTCCTCTATCCGTGGGCGGTGCACTTCGATGCCCTCGGCGTCTTCGGGTTGGCGGCCATGGCGCTGTTCATTCTCAACGTCTCGGTTGCCTACGCCTACGAGTGGAGGCGCGGCGGCCTGAGCTGGGACTGAACGCGGGCGGGCCGCTCGGCCCGTCGGCACCGCATACCCAACCCGTCGTCCCGGCGTCCGCCGGGACCGAGGATTCGCACACGGAAGTGAGAGTTGATCCGAGATGGGGCTCGAGGAGAAATTGCCCAGCGGCTTCCTGCTGAGCACGGTCGAACAGTTCGCCGGATACCTGCGTAAGGGCTCGCTGTGGCCCGCGACGTTCGGGCTGGCCTGCTGCGCGATCGAGATGATGGCCACGGGAGCCGGTCGCTTCGACAGCGCCCGCTTCGGGATGGAGGTCTTCCGCGCCTCCCCCCGGCAGGCGGACCTGATGATCGTCGCCGGCCGGGTCAGCCAGAAGATGGCGCCGGTGCTGCGCCAGGTCTACGACCAGATGACCGAACCCAAATGGGTGCTGGCGATGGGGGTCTGCGCCTCCTCCGGCGGCATGTTCAACAACTACGCCATCGTGCAGGGTGTCGATCATGTTGTGCCCGTGGACATCTACCTACCCGGTTGCCCACCGCGTCCGGAGATGCTGCTGCACGCCATCTTGACACTGCACGAGAAGATCCAGCAGATGCCGCTGGGTGTCGACCGCGCCGAGGCCGTGCGCGCGGCCGAGGCCGCCGCGCTCGCCTCCACCCCCACGATCCGGATGGAGGGATTGCTGCGATGAGCCTGGACGCACCGCGCAGCGCCGGCGATCCGCACGACAGCCCCGCGGACACCGAATCCTCCCCCGGCGCGGGCGGTTCCGGCCCGGCCGGCGAACCGGCGATCGAACCCGAATCGCGCGGCCCCTCCCCCGACCGTCCCGACGACGAGGTCATCGGCGTGCGTCGCGGCATGTTCGGCGTCCGGGGCACCGGTGACACCTCCGGGTACGGACGGCTGGTGCGGACCGTCGCGCTGCCCGGCAGCACCCCCGCGCCCTACGGTTCCTATTTCGACGAGGTGGTCGCCGCCCTGGCACAGTCGGTGGGAGACGAGGTATTTCGCGCCGCGATCGAGAAGATCGTGGTCTTCGCCGGGGAACTGACCCTGCACGTGCGGCGGGAACGGGTGGTGGAGGTGGCGCGCGCGCTGCGCGACGACGCGGCGTTGCGCTTCGAACTGTGCCTCGGCGTGAACGGCGTGCACTATCCGGACGACACGGGACGCGAACTGCACGCCGCCTATCACCTGCTGTCGATCACGCACAACCGCCGGGTGCGGGTCGAGGTGTCGGTACCGGATTCGGATCCGCATATGCCCTCGCTGTTCGCGGTGTATCCGACCACCGACTGGCACGAGCGCGAAACCTACGACTTCTTCGGCATCGTCTTCGACGGGCACCCGTCGCTGACGCGGATCATGATGCCCGACGACTGGCGTGGACATCCGCAGCGCAAGGACTACCCGCTCGGCGGGATCCCGGTCGAGTACAAAGGCGCGCGTATTCCGCCGCCGGACCAGCGGAGGACCTACAGCTGATGAACCACACCGAAATCACCGGCGCCGCAACGGATCCGGTCGCCGAGAGCCCGGCGGTCACGGTCGTCGGACAGGACTGGGACGATGTGCGCGAGGCCCTCGACGGCGCCGCGGAAGAGCGCATCGTCGTCAATATGGGGCCACAGCATCCGTCCACGCACGGCGTGCTGCGGCTGATCCTCGAGATCGAGGGCGAAACGGTCACCGAGGCGCGCTGCGGAATCGGCTACCTGCACACCGGCATCGAGAAGAATCTCGAGTTCCGCAACTGGGTGCAGGGCGTCACGTTCGTGACCCGGATGGACTACCTGTCCCCGCTGTTCAACGAGACGGCCTACTGCCTGGCCGTGGAGCGGCTGCTCGGCATCACCGACGATATTCCCGAGCGGGTGAACATCGTCCGCGTCATGCTGATGGAACTCAACCGCATCTCCTCGCATCTGGTCGCGCTGGCCACCGGAGGGATGGAACTCGGCGCGCTGACGCCGATGCTGTTCGGCTTCCGCGAGCGCGAGCTGATCCTCGACATCTTCGAAACGGTCACCGGACTGCGGATGAACCACGCCTACATCCGTCCGGGCGGACTGGCACAGGATCTGCCGCCCGACGCGGTGGGCAAGATCCGGGATCTGCTGGCGCTCATGCCGAAACGGTTGCGCGATATGGAGTTGCTGCTCAACGAGAACCCGATCTTCAAGGCGCGCACGCGCGGCATCGGATATCTCGACCTGGCCTCGTGTATGGCTCTGGGAGTGACGGGCCCGGTCCTGCGCTCGACCGGACTGCCGCACGATCTGCGCAAGTCGCAGCCGTACTGCGGCTACGAGGACTACGAGTTCGACGTCATGACCGACACCGGATGCGACTGCTACGGCCGCTACCTGATCCGCATCAAGGAGATGAAGGAGTCGCTGAAGATCGTCGAGCAGTGCCTCGACAAACTCCGCCCGGGCCCGGTCATGGTGTCGGACAAGAAGATCGCGTGGCCGGCCGATCTGAAGCTGGGGCCCGACGGCCTCGGCAATTCCGCCGAACATATCGGCACCATCATGGGCACGTCGATGGAGGCGCTGATCCACCACTTCAAGCTCGTCACCGAGGGTATGCGGGTGCCGCCCGGCCAGGTGTACACATCGGTGGAGTCCCCGCGCGGCGAACTCGGCGTCCACATGGTCTCCGACGGCGGAACCCGGCCCTACCGCGTGCATTTCCGCGATCCCTCGTTCACGAATCTGCAGGCCGTGGCGGCGATGTGCGAAGGCGGCATGGTCGCCGACGTGATCGCCTCGGTGGCCAGCATCGACCCGGTGATGGGTGGTGTCGACCGATGACAGCCGAACCGATTCCCGCGACCGCGACCGGTCGCGACCCGATCCTGCTGCAGTTGTCGCAGCGGCCCGTCCCCTACCCGCCGCAGGTACAGGAGAATCTGCGGGCGGAGGCACGGGAGATCATCGATCGCTATCCGCACTCGCGCTCGGCGCTGCTGCCGCTGTTGCATCTGGTGCAGAGCGTCGAAGGATATGTCAGCGGCACCGGGATCGCGTTCTGCGCCGAACAACTCGGGCTCACCGACGCCGAAGTGACCGCGGTCGCCACCTTCTACTCGATGTATCGCCGCACCCCGACCGGGGACTATCACGTCGGAGTCTGCACCAATACGCTGTGCGCGGTCATGGGCGGCGACGAGATCCTGGCCGCGCTCACCCGGCATCTGGAGATCACCCCCGGGGAAACGACCGCGGACGGGTCCATCACGCTGGAACATCTGGAGTGCAACGCCGCCTGCGATTACGCCCCGGTCGTCATGGTGAACTGGGAATTCTTCGACAACCAGACCCCGGAGTCGGCCCGCGCGCTCGCCGACGCGCTGCGAGCCGGACGCGAGGTCACCGGCACGCGCAGCGCCGCACCGTTGTGCAGCTTCCGCGAAACGGCCCGCATCCTCGCCGGATTCCCGGATCGGCGGCCCGACGCCAACGAGGGCACCCCCGGAGAAGCCACGCTCGCCGGTCTGCGCGTGGCGGCCGGACAGTCGACACCTGCTGCACCGCAGGGTGATTCGGATAGCGAACAGGGGGAACGGTGATGACGCTCGCGCCCGTACTCACCCGCTACTGGGATCAGCCGCAATCGTGGACCCTCGACACCTACCGGGCACACGACGGCTATCGCGCCCTGTCCCGGGCGCTGGGCATGCATCCCGACGAGGTCATCGCCACGGTGAAGGACGCCGGGCTGCGCGGCCGCGGCGGCGCCGGATTTCCCACCGGCATGAAATGGGGTTTCATCCCGCAGGATCCCGAGGGCTCGCCGGCGGCCGGTAAGCCGCACTACCTGGTGGTCAACGCCGACGAATCCGAGCCCGGCACCTGCAAGGACATCCCGTTGATGATGGCGACCCCGCATGTGCTGGTCGAGGGCGCCATCATCGCCGCCTACGCGATCCGCGCCGCCCATGCGTTCATCTATCTGCGCGGCGAGGTCGTGCCGGTGCTGCGCCGGCTCCAAGCCGCTGTCGAAGAGGCTTATGCCGCAGGCTATCTGGGCCGCGACATTCTCGGTTCGGGCTTCGATCTCGACCTGATCGTGCACGCCGGTGCCGGCGCCTACATCTGCGGTGAGGAAACCGCCCTGCTGGATTCGCTCGAGGGCCGCCGCGGCCAGCCTCGCCTGCGCCCGCCCTTCCCCGCCGTCGCCGGCCTGTACGCGTGCCCGACCGTGGTCAACAATGT
>NZ_LZMK01000395.1:0-20039 GCF_001665865.1 Nocardia sp. 852002-20019_SCH5090214
GACAGTCCACAGTTGCCCGAAGTAGTCCACCCCACCGTCACCGAGAAGGTCAGGGGTTCGATTCCCCTTAGCTCCACCTTGGAGGGTGTACTAGAACACGGTGCCGAATCAATGCCGTGTAGTAGTACGCCGACGCCATCGCTTCCGTGTGAAGCGGTGGCGTTTTTCGTTTTAGCGGCCCCATCGTCTGTCAGGGGGGATGCGGTGGGGTGGCCGGTTCCGCGTGCGCGTTGGATCGCGTGGAGACGGTTGAACGGTTCGTGGAGACGGTGGTCGGCGATCTGTTCGTCCTCAATGTAGAGGGCGCGGAAGATGGTTTGGTTGAGCATCCGGCGTTGGTGGTCGTTGCATCGGCGGTAGAGCTGTTGGGGGTTCTCGAGTAGTTCGAGCGCTATGTCGATGAGTTTGGCGCTGTCGGAGAGGTTTTCGGTCGTGGTGGTCAGGCGCTGCGTCAGGCGTTGGCGGTCGCGGGCGATCTCCTGGAGTTTGGTTTTGATCTTGAGTTGCGGCGCGGTGGCGTCTGCGGCCAGTTCGATCAGGTTGTCTTCGCGGGTGTCCAATGCCTGTAGTTCGGTGGTGAGTTGTTTGTGGAGTAGTCGCTCGGCCGCGTCTCGTTCGTTGATCACCGTGGTCACGTGTGCGCGGACTTCGGCGATGAACTCGGCGCTGAAGCGCACGGTCGCGTAGTGGGCTTCCACGGCGTCCTCGACCAGCGCGACGTTGATGTAGGGGGCGTCGCAGGTGCCGTCTTGTCTGTTGCGGCAGAAGAAGTACGTGTATTCGGTGCCACGTCGGTTGAGGGTGTGCTGGATGATCATGCGGGTGGTGCTGCCTGTGGTTCGGTGGCAGCGCTGGCAGAACAGGGAGCCTTTGAGGTAGTGGGGGTGTTCGCGTCGGCGTTCCCCGGCGGTGCTGCGTGCGTCGAGGATGTCTTGGACGCGGTCGAAGAGGTTTTCGTTGATGAGGGGTTCGTGGCGGCCTTTGATCTCTTCACCGTCGTAGGTGACGTAGCCGAGGTAGTACCGGTCCCGCAGCATTTGGGAGAGTTTGTTGATGGAGACCTGTTTGGCGGGGTGTTTCCTGGTGGGCCGGGTACGCAGGCCCCGGTCGTAGAGTTCGTCGGACAGGGTGTCGAGGGTGTAGTTGTCGGTGGCGAACAGTTCGAAGGCGAGTTGCACCAGTGGCGCTCGCTCGGGGTCGGTGGCGATGGTGCGGATCTCGCGGCCGTCGAATCGGTCGATCACATTGCGGTAGCCGAGTCGGGCGCGTCCGATTGTGCCTCCGTTACGGGCTTTCTGGCCCATTTTGTAGGCGATGTCGGCCCCGGATTCGCGAGATTGGTATTCGTTGAAGGTGGCGAGGATGCCGTGCATAAGCTGGCCGACTGGTGTGTCGTCGATGCTTTCGGTGGCCGAGATGAGGGTGACACCGCGTTTGCGGAGATCTGCCATGACGATGGCGTCGTCTATCCGGTTGCGTGCCATGCGGGATAGCTTGTAGACGATGACATAGTCGATGTCTCGTTCGGCCCGCACTCGGGCGAGTAATCGTTGAAAGGCGACTCGTTTCGACATTTCGGTGGCCGTGCGCCCTGGTTCGATGTACTCGTCCACGATGGTCAGCCCGAGTTGTTCTGCCTTCTGCTGGCACTTGACGCGCTGCGCCGGAATCGATTGACCTTCCGGGTCGTAATCGGTCTTGACCTGACCGGGGGATGATACGCGCAGGTAGATGACCGCTCGGGTTCCCGGTTCCACCCTCAGACCCCGGAACGACTCGGCGGCGGTCAGCGCGTCGTCCGGTGTGTGTTCACCGTCGAAATCTAAATATGCGCTTGCCATGAAGAATTCTCTTTCTTTGTCGTTGACTAACCGGGGTGCCGCCGGATGAAAAGCGCCGCCAATCCGAATATGATTGGCAGCGCTTCGCACCTGTGGCGACATTTCGAAATTGATCCGAACCATCCGGCCGGATGGAACATGTCATTTTATCAAAACGTCGGCGTTTTTCTATGCCGCCGCCGGAGGTTTTTCTGCCGTGTCGATGCCTGTCGAATGTTTTGTCTCGTCATGTTCGGCGGCAAGCGATTCGGCGAAACTAACTATTACTTCTGCGAGTTTGCGGGCGTCGGGAGGGTCGTATCGGGTATCGCGTACGACGATGCGGTGAGCGTTGGGGGCCCGATGTCTCTTTTTGTCGTGCTTATTACTGAAGGCATTGCTATCTCTTTCGTCTTTCCCGGTGCGGACGGGCGGCGACGTGCGATCGGCAGACATGGGCTCTCCGAAGTGATAGACGACGGGGATCGTTCACGGGGAGGACTCCGGCTCGAGCGGCCGGATTGGACATCCGCACCGCCCATTGAACGGGGCCTGACAGCACGGGCGAGCCCTTGGGCTGGCGCGCGCGGGAACACAACGCGGGCGGGCACCGCTACACCACGGGGCTGGAGGTCGCGCTTTCCCTGTTGCCCTCTAGGACGTGAAGAGGGGCCGGTGTAAAGACACCGGCCCGGCCCCTCTTCTGTCGCTAGGCCGCCAGGTCCCCTGAATGCCCTTCGCGCTGAGAACGCTTCAGGTTCAATGAACTTGAGCTGTTCGCGGCGGTGCGGAAGACCAGGACGTCTTCGTGGGCGATGAGGGCCAGGGGTAGGCCCGCGTCGCGGTTTTTCAGGACGAAGTCGCGTTGGAAGAACGACGAGTGCGCGACGATGTCGTTGTCGGTCAGCCGCCCCAGCAACGCGACGGCGCGGTCGACGGGCACGAGTCCGGCGGTGGCAGCGCACTGGGTCAGCAGTGAGGGCAGGTCGACCAGTTCGGCGTGCTGGCGCCAGGGGCGGGCTGTGACGACGACGTGGCCGCCGGGTTTGAGGTAGCCGGTGGCGGCGGTGAGGATGCGGGTGAATCCGGTCAGCAGGCGAGGCACGCCGATGTTGGCGAGATTGCCGCGATCGAGGGTGTTGCCATAGCGGTGATTGACCTTGCGGATTCCGTTCCCGGTACGCACATGACCGTGGACGCTGTCCCCGTACGGGGGCGAGGTGAGGACCAGGTCGACGGTGCCGCGCAACTCCTCTGGCAGGAAGGTCGCCAGCTTGCGGGCGTCACCGCAATACACGACCGCCTCATGAGGGTGTCCGGACTCCGCTGTGAGAGCGAGGTTGTCGCGGGCGATGGCCGCCCAGCGGTCCTCGTACTCGACGCCCACGCCACGACGGCCGGCATGGACGGCCTCGACGAGGGTGGTGCCGATGCCGCACATGGGATCCGTGACCAGATCGCCGGGGTTGCTGTAGCGGGTGATGGCCTCGGCGGCGATGTTCGGCAGCATTTTTGCCGGGTGCGCCGACGACTCGCGGGTGTAGCGGTCCCCGCGCTGGGCGGCGGGGCTGGTCTGCGCGGTCGCCCACACCGACACCGGCGCTGGCCGGGTGGTCGCGGTCTGGCTGGGCGTGGTTTCGGGAGCAGACATCGGTTCGCCTTTCGAAATGAGGGACAGCCCGCCGTGCGCGGCGGGTGGATGCGGTGCGGTGGTGGTGGTTCTCATGCGGTGGTGAGGTCGTGGGGTTGCAGGAACACCAGGACATCGAGGTGGGACGGGTCGGTGAAGACCGCACCGGATCGGCCGGTGTCGCCGTGATCGCCAGAGGCACCCGAGTCGTCGGGGCGGGGGGCGGCGATGTCGGTGCCGTGAACGCCGACGGCGACGAGATGTTGCAGATACAGCAGGTCGGCGTTCTGGGCCGCGGTGACCAGCTCGCCGGACGGGTCGTGGAAGGTGCCGTCGGGGTCGCGGTGGCAGCGGGCCAGGACCACGAGCAGTCCTCCGGCCCGCAGCCGCGACGCAGCCTCCTCGGCAACCGCCCACGGACTCAGCGCTGCGGTGTTCGGCGCCAGGGTGGTGGCGACCATCAGGTCGGTGTCGGCGACCTGAGAGCCGCCGAGCGCCGAGGCCGGAACGCGGTCCAGATCGACGACCACACGCTCGGCGTCGGCAGTGGCGGGCATGAGCAGGACGCGCTCGCCGGGGGCGCTGTATTCGAGGAGCGCGCGGGTGAGCACGCGCGGGGGCCAGGAGTCGGCCACCTCGATCGGCGCGGGCCCGCACGCCCACAAGGTCGAGGGGATTGATCCGGGAGCGGCGCCGCGCCGAGGCTTGGCGGCGGGTGTGCGTGTGGTCATGCGGGATACCTCGTTTCCGGTTGGCGGGTGGGTCTGCGAAAGGGACTCCGCCCCAAGACCGGCTTCTGGACATCCACTGACAAAGATTCATTCGTGTAACCCGCCTCGCTACACCCCGCCACAGCATGAATAAACGCCGGGAAAGACGATCTGATAATCGGGCCGACAAACTATTTCCTGGCTGCGCGGTCGGTCGGTGCGGCCTCGGTGCGGCAGCGCCACACGAGCGCCACACGGACGCCACATCGCAGGTAGAGCGCTATTTCATGCGCTTGCCGAGCATGTGAGTCGGCGGTGTCTAGCTGAGGTCTTCGCGTGCGTGTATTCGGTGGTGAATCCGCCTCGAGGTTGGCGTGAATTCGCGGTGACGTATTCCTGTCATCGCTGTGTGGATATCGCCTTCTTTCCTTGCCTCGTCGATTTCTTTTTCGCCGAGACGGGAGCACCACGATGCCGAATGCGCGAATCCCCGCCCACCGGGAAGCGACGCCGCTGGCGCTGATCCGCCAGCGATTCGCCGGGCTCACCGATTACCGGGTACCGGGCCTGCCGCCGGGCTGGGACCGGCTGAACGCGAATCGCCTCGCCACCCTACTGAACTCTCAGGTCCCCGCCGAGGAGGTCGACGCGGTGTGGGTGCGGCTGATCGAGGCGGCCCGCACCCGCGACGAGACGGCGGTGCTGGTGTGTGCGGGTGCCGCGTTGCCGATGCTGAGCGCGATCACCGCCAAGCTGTGCGGGCACTGGGCCTATCGCGCCGACACCGAGGCGATGGTGCTCGTCGCGTTCCTCGACGCAGTGGCGTGCCTTGATGTGGCGCGCCCGAATGTGGCCTACCGGCTGCGGTGGGCCACCTTCCACCGCGCCTGCCCACCGGTGCGTGAACGTATGGCCGCGCCGACCCCGATCGACTGGCTGCCCGACAGCGGTCACTCCCGCGACGGAAAGGCGGTGAGTTCGCCGCAGGGGCACCCGGAGCTGTTGCTGGCGCTGGCCGTCGAGGAGGGCGTGCTCACCGCCGCCGACGCGGGATTGATCATCGACACCCGCCTGCATCCGCGGCGACTCAAGACCATCGCCGCCGAGACCGGAATCAATTACGACGGGCTGGCCAAACGCCGCCGCCGCGCCGAGCACCGGCTCGCGGCGTGGCTGCGCGAACGCATCGCCGACACCCAGGTCTCCACCCGGGTCGAGACCGCCGCCCTCGACACCCTCACCCACACCGCCACGCGGCGACCGGCTCCGGCGCGAATGTCCAAAACCGGGTCGGCGGCGCGAGTCCTCCCACTGCCGAAGTCCGCCCCTACCGCGGCGCACCCATCGCACGAGGAGCAACGCCGATGCGCATGATCACTCCACCTCCCATCCCCGCACGACCGAGCACTGCATCGCGGCGGCCCCGCAGCTCTCGTCGTCTGGCGGTGACCGTTGCCCTCGCGGCCTGCGCCGTGACCATCCTGGTGTGCGCAGCGGCGGCCCCGGCCAGGGCCACGCCGGTCGTGTTGGCGATGGCCGGGTCGCTCAACGAGGTGTGCGACCGCCTCCGCAATTGGCTGGTCGCGATTCTGGCCACGATCGCGACCACCTATCTCACCGTCGGCGGAGTCCGGTACGTGCTCTCGGGCGGCGACGCCGGCGAGGTCGAGCGAGCCAAGTCCGCCGTGCGCTCGGCGATGATCGGCTACGCCTTGGCCATCCTCGCCCCGGTCGTGGTGAATGTTCTCAAGTCGCTGGTGGGTGGCTGACATGACCATCGACCTCCCCACGCACCCCTCGCGCAACGGCCCACCGCGATGGCTGCGGCGAGGCAGCCTGCTGGCGCTGAGCATCAGCGTCGTTGTCGGTATCGCTGCCGGTCCGGTGTGGGCGGCCCCGCCCGTCCCTTCACCTTCGTCGCCGGTGACCACGAGCCCCTCGGTCCCCGTCCAGAGCCCGCCGGCTGCCTCGGTGGTGCCGGGACCGGTGTCTCCCATGACCTCGCCGCCCCCGGCGACGGCTCCGGTTCCGGCGGGAATGTGCACGGATCCGGCCGGGTGTGTACCGCAGCAACCACCCGACAGCCGACACGGCGAGCACCGCCCTGCTGCGCCGGAACCCGATTGCGGGATCGACCACATCAGTGGCTGCGTGGTCGAGGCGATGGACGGGTTCTTCCGCAATCTGGTGTCCTCGGCGCTGAACCCGCTGCTGGAGCTGTTGTCGACCACGCTGCTGGCGACACCGGACCCGGCGAGCCTGCCCCGGGTCGGGCAGTTGTGGAGTTCGTCGTGGCAGATCACTCTCACCGTGTACGGGCTGCTGATCATGGCCGCCGGAGTGCTGGTGATGTCATATCAGACGCTGCAGTCACGCTGGTCCGCACGCGAGATCGCGCCCGGCCTCATCCTCGGCATGATCGCCGCCGCCTTGAGCTTCCCGCTGCTCACCCTCGCCGTCCGCGCCGCCAACGCCTTGTCGGCGGCCGTCGCGGGGAACGGGGTCGATCCCGACTCGGCCGGGCAGGCGCTGCGGCAGCTGGTGACCTCCCCGGAGATGGTCGGCACCCTCGGCATGTTCGGGTTGCTACTCGGGCTCGTGCTGGTGGTGGGTCTGGTGGCGTTGCTGCTCGGGTACGTGATCCGGGTCGTGGTCACGATCGTGCTGATCGTGGCCGCACCGCTGGCGTTGATGTGCCACGCGCTGCCGATCACCGAGCCGATCGCCCGCTGGTGGTGGCGCTCGATCGCCGCGTGCCTGGCGATCCAGGTCATCCAAAGCCTCGCCCTGATCACCGCCACCCGTGTGTTCCTGTCTCCCGACGGCTGGAAATTGAACGGCAGCAGTTCCAATGGCGGGCTGATCAACCTGATCGTCTCGATCGCACTCGTCGGCATCCTGGCCAAGGTCCCGTTCTGGATGCTCTCGGCCATGCGGATCGGATCCGGCCGCTCCCTGGTCGGTGGCATGGTCCGCAGCTACCTCACCTACAAAACCTTCGGCATGCTGCGCGGCGCATCGAAAACCTCGACGCCACCCCGGCCCGCCGCCCGGACGAAGGCAGCCGGAAAGCTCGCCGACCCCTATTCGAAGGTGGAGACCGCCGCAGACGGGCAGATGCTGCTGCCGTTGCCGGGACTCAAACGCACCAATCCGAAACCGAAACCCGCGACACAGACCGCCGGTCACGCAGTGCCCGCCTCCCCATCGCCGGACATGGGTCGCCAGTTGAGGCTGGACCTGACCACGCCGAGCCCGCCGCTACCACGGGAAGCGCCCCGCCCGGACGGACAGTACGCCCTGTTCTACGCCAGCCCGGTCACGAAGCCGCCCGCTGGCCGCCATCCTCCCGGCGCGAGTGCCATGGGCGTCGGCACGACTCCGGCGCGAACAGCGGGCACGGCGGCATCGACTCCGCCGGGGTCGAAGCGGGCTCCGAAAGGTCGCCAGCTGGCGTTGCGGTTCCCGGCCGCACAACCCGCCCCCGCCGTGTCTGCGGCGCGGCCCGCTGACCCGTACGCGCGCCCGAAGGCCACTGTCCAGGGCCAGTACGTGCTGCCCCTCGACGTCAGGCGAGTCCGGCGTGCGGCGCCGACGCCCGCTCCGGTGTGGATCGCGCCGCCCGCACCGCGCCCGGCGGGGCGGCAGCTGCATCTGCCTTTGCCCGATCTACCCGTGCGTCGTCGACGGCGACCTGACACCGGAGGTGCTTCTCGATGAACTCCTACCGCATCCCCTCCGACGTGGAGCGGCCCGACCGGATCGTCGGCCCCTTCACCGCCCGCCAGCTGGGTCTGCTCGCCGGGACCGGGCTCGTGCTGCTGCTGGCGTGGGCCGCCACCCGCGCTCTCGTGCCGATCACCCTGTTCGCCGGTTTCGCTGCCCCGATCGCCGCTGTGGCGACCGCGATCGTGCTCACCACCCGCGACGGCCTGTCCGGCGACCAGCTGCTGCTGGCCGCCCTGCGTCACCTCGGGCGCGACCGCCACCTGATCGCCGCCCACCCCGGCGACGAACACAACGGGACGCCACCGCGATGGCTGACCGATCGTGCGCACGGGCCACTCCCACCGGCCGCGCACCCGATCACTTGCGACACCACTGCACTACCGCGATCCATCAGTGCCGGTAGTGGGGGGCTGGGTGTGGTCGATCTGGGTGAGGAGGGGATCGCGGTGATCGCCGCCGCGACCACCATCAACCTCGCCCTGCGCACACCTGGCGAGCAGGCGGGTCTGGTCGCCGCGCTGGGCAACTATTTGCAGAGCCTGTCCGGGGGCGTCCAGATTCTGTTGCGGTCGGTGCGCCAGGACGTGACCGGTCGTATCAGCGACCTGCGGCTGGCCGCGCAGGAGATGTCGCCGGAGCTGGCCGACTACGCGCGCGACCACGCCCGCCATCTCGCCGAGCTGGCCGACGACGACACTGCCGCGCAACGGCAGGTCCTGCTGATCTGGCGTGAACCCCTCGACCCCGTCACCCGGCTCGCCGCCTCTGTTCTGGGCGGGCTCACCGCGCGGGGCCGCGACGAACGCCGCATCGCCGCCCACGCCCGCCACGCCGCGCAAACCCGCCTCGCCGCGCGCGTCACCGACGCCACCGACATGCTCGCCCCCTTGGGGATCGGGGTGCGGGCCCTCGACGAGGACGCGGCGACAGCGATCCTGACCAGCTGCGCCAATCCCGCCAACCTCGTGCCCTTCGGCGCGGCCGAGGCAGCCGGCCCCACCGAGATCATCACCACCGGAGCCAGCGAGTACGCCGGCATGCACTTCGATGCGACTCTCACCGCCGACGACGAGGACGAGACCGAGACTCCCCGCGGGGGCCGTCGCCTCTTCGGCTCTCGCGCCGGGCGCCGGGGTGCGAGGGTGCAGTTCGCGCCCGAGTCGTTGACGATCGGTGCCCGCCATCTCCAGGTCGGGTCGGATTTCATCGCCACGATCGCGGTCACCGGATACCCACGCGAAGTCAGCCCAGGCTGGCTCGCCCCACTCGCGGCGTTCGGCGGCCGGGTTGACATCGCCTTGCACATCGAGCCGATCGACCCCCGCCTGGCGGCACTCCGATTGCGCCGCCAGCTCGCGCGCCTGGAATCCAGCCAAGCCTCGGCGGCAGTGAACGGCCGCGTCGGCGATCCAGCCGTCGACGTGGCCGCCGAAGACGCCGCCGCACTCTCGGCGCAACTCGCGCGCGGGGAGTCGCGGCTGTTCCGGGCCGGGCTGTATCTCACCGTGCACGCCAGCAACGAAGACGACCTCGCCGCGCAGGTGAGCGCGTTGCGGACCCTGGCCGCGAGTCTGCTGATCGATACCTGCCCGACCAGCTATCGCGCCGTGCAGGGCTGGACGGCCACGTTGCCGCTGGGCCTGGACCCGGTCCGGGTGCATCGCACCTTCGACTCCCACGCGCTGGCCGCCGCCGTGCCGTTCGCCTCCGCGCAGCTCCCGCCCGCCGACCCGGTCTCGCTCACCCCGGCCGGTGCGCTCTACGGGCGCGACGGCGCAGCCGGACTGCTGTTCCACGACCGATTCGGGCCCGCCATGCACAACCACAACGAAGTCATCCTCGGCCGATCCGGATCCGGCAAGTCCTACCTGGCGAAAACCTCGATCCTGCGGTCGCTGTATCGAGGCATCGAAACCCTCGTCATCGACCCCGAAGACGAATACGCCGTCCTGTGCGACGCGCTCGGCGGCACCCACATCCGCCTCGGCGCGCCCGGAGTCTGCCTCAACCCGTTCGACCTCGATATCCACTACGGCCCGTCCGGGCACCGTACCGCTCCGGCCGATGCGCTGACCCGGCGAAAGCTGTACTTGCACACCGTGATCGCGGTCTTGCTCGGTGAGCAGACTCCCGCGCAGCGCGCGGCCCTCGACACGGCCGTCACCGCCACCTACGCCGCTGCCGGGATCACCGACGACCCCGCCACCTGGACACGACCCGCGCCGACATTGAACCTGTTGCGCGACCAGCTCGCCGCTACCGGAGGCCCCGTCGCCGACGACCTGGCCGCCGGGCTGGCCCCCTACGTCGACTCGGGTGCGTTCGCGGGGCTGCTCGACGGGGCGAGCAGCCATGATCCCTCGGGTGCGTTGACGGTGTACTCGCTGCGGGACCTGCCCGAGGAATTGCGCACCATCGGCACCCTGCTGGCGCTGGACGCGACCTGGCGCCGCGTCAGCGACCCGGGCCTGCGCCGTCCGCGCTCGGTGGTGGTCGATGAGGCATGGCTGCTGATGCGCCAGCGCGCCGGGGCCGAGTTCCTGGCCCGGCTGGCGAAATCGGCGCGCAAATACTTCGCCGGGTTGACGGTGGCCACCCAGGACGCCGCCGATGTACTGGCCACCGACCTCGGAAAGGCCATCGTCGCCAACAGCGCTACTCAAGTCCTGTTGCGCCAGGCTCCGCAGGCCATCGACCAGGTCGGCGATGCCTTCGCGCTGTCGGAGGGCGAGCGTCGTTTCCTGTTGGCCGCCGACCGCGGCCAAGGACTCATCTGCACCGGCGTCCACCAGCGCACCGTGTTCGCCGCAGTCGCCTCGGCCGCAGAGCACCAGCTCGCCACCACCTCCCCCGAATACGACCTCTACGACACCGACGAGACCGGCTACGACGACGTCGCCCCCGACACCGTCGGCACCGAGATCGACCTCGGCCCCGACGAGTTCGATCCCGGCGCCGGTGACGCGTACGCCGGCCCCGACCCCGCACGCGACCTCGGCCCGGACGAGGCAGACAAGGGAGCCCCCTGATGCACACCGACCTGTACAGCCAGACCACTCCCGACACGTCCGACGGCACCGGCGGGCTGATCGGCAGGCTACTCACCGACCACGGCCCGCACCTGCCCCACCTGATCACCCTCGCCGAACACCACGCGGTCTCGGCCGCCCTCACCATCGTCGCAGCGGTCACTGCCGTCGTGGCCCTCGCCGAGTGGGTGCGCCGCCGCCGCGAGCGGCGGTGGGCCGACGGGGCGCGGCAGGTCGAGATCATGGTCCCGCCCCAGGTGCAGCCCGATAGCGCCCAAATGTTCTGGGAGCACATGCACGGCGCGCTCGCCCGCACCCGATGGCAGCGACTGGGGGGCGGGCAGCACCTGCTCGGATTCGAATACCACATCGCCCCCGACGAGGGCGCGATCATCCGACTGTGGGTGCCAGGCGGCGTTCCGCCGCACCTGATCGAGAACGCGGTCACCGTCGCCTGGCGCGGTGCCCGCACCCACACCCAGCCCGCCACGCCGCCACTACCGCTGACCCCGGCGGGGCACCGCAGTGTGCTGTCCGGGGGTGAGCTGCGGCTCGGTCGCGCCGCGCGCTGGCCGATCCGCACCAACGCTCCCGGCGACCCCGCCGCCGCGCTGATCAACGCCGCCTCAGCGATGGAGCCCCGCACCACCGCCTGCGTGCAAGTCCTCGCCCGCCCGACCACCACCCGCCCCGCACGCCACACCGGAAATACGGGCGTGTCAACAGGTTTCGCGGGTTTCCTGCTGGAACTCGCCCGCGAGTTCCTCGGGCTGTTCACGCGCGGCCCAGCGCGTCCCGTCGGCGGACCGGTGGGTCGTACCAGTGTGCGGGGCGGGTATCGGGATCGGCAGGTGAGCCTGGAGCAGTCTGCCCAGGATCGCGCCGCCGCCGACAAGGCACTCGCCACCCAGTGGGCCACCGTCGTGCGCTACGCGGTCACCGCCTCCGTCCCGGTCGATGCCGACCGCAGCACTCGGTCACAAGTGGCGGCGAGAGTGCGCGGTCGCGCGCACGCGGTGTCCTCGTTTCTGTCGGGGGCCTCCGGGCACAACCACTACCATCGCCGCCGCAGCCTCCGCCTGCGCCAAACTCTGTCGTGGCGGCGGCTGCGGCGTGGCGATCGACTGTCGTGCCCCGAGCTCGCGGTGATCGCGCACCTGCCCCTCGACGCGGGGATCGCCGAGATCCACCGCGCCGGAGCCCGCGCGCTCGCGCCCAGTGAAGTCATCGCCTCCGGCGGATCCGGCACCAAACCCCTCGGCCGCGCCGACGCCGTCACCGGCAAACAGGTCGCGATGCGGGTGTCCGATGCCCGCCATCATGTCCATGTCCTCGGCCCGACCGGGACGGGTAAATCGACGCTGCTGGGCCGGATGATCCTCGCCGACGCCGACGCAGGTCGCGGACTGGTCCTGATCGACCCCAAAGGCGACCTCGTCACCGACGTCTTGACCCGCCTGCCGGAAGACGCCGGTGACCGGGTGGTGTTGTTCGACGCCGATTCCGCGAGCCCACCACCGTGTATCAACCCGCTGGATCTGACCACGTTCGGCGGGGACCTCGATCTGGTCGTGGACAACATCGGGACCGTGTTCGCGCGCATCTATCACCAGTTCTGGGGCCCGCGCACCGACGATGTGTTCCGCAACAGCCTCTACACCGTGTGCACCCAGCCGCGCCCGGCCACCCTCGCCGACATAGAGCGCATCCTCGCCGACGACACCTACCGCGCCAGGCTCGTCGCCTCGGTGAAAAAGCCTGAAGTGCAACGTTTCTGGCGCGCTTTCGACGCGCTCGGTGAGTCCGGGCGCGTCCAGCTCACCGCACCGCTGCTCAACAAACTCCGCCAGCTACTGTTGCGGCCGTTCGTCAAGACTGCTCTCGCGGGCGGTCCCGCTACCGTCGACCTCACTGCCGCGCTTGATCACGGTGGTCTTGTGCTGGCGCGGCTACCCAAGGGCCGCCTCGGGGAGGACACCACCCGCTTGCTCGGGGCGCTGCTGGTCGCGCGGACCTGGCAAGTCGCCACCGCCCGCGCCGCCACCCCCGCCACCGAGCGCCGCGATGCGGCCCTGTATCTCGACGAATTCCACAATTTCCTGCATTCATCCACACCTGTGGAAGACATGCTCGCCGAGGCCCGCGCCCTGAAACTGTCGATGGTGCTGGCACATCAGAACCTCGGCCAGCTCACTCCCACACTGCGCGAGGCGATTTCGACCAATGCCCGCAACAAGATCTATTTCGCCGTCTCTCCCGAGGACTCCCGCGACCTTGCGCGGCATACGCTTCCGCAGCTGTCGGACCACGATCTGGCCCACCTCGACGCCTACCACGCCGCCGCCCGCCTCGTGGTGAACGGGCAGAACACCGCGCCGTGCACCGTCGCCACCGAACCACTGCCGCCACCCATCCCCGGACGGGCCCGCCGCGTCCGCGCCGCTGCCCGCACCACACCCGTCCCACGTCCCGCGCCAGCAGCGAGTCCCACACCTCGGCTGAAGGCTCCCGCGCCCCGGGTGTCCCGGCGCGATCCACGCCGCCGCTGAACCACGAGCAGCACAACACCTTCCGGCTCGCCTGGCCTGACTTCGCCGGTGTGCCGGGTCGATTGGAGGTTCGATGTCCCGCGCTCACCGTTCCCGAACCGCCGCACCGTCTCCTGCTGCCTCGCCCGGTGAACCGTCGCGGTCGGCGGTGCCGGTGCTGGCCGGGCGGGCGAGTCTGGCCGGCATCCTCACCCCGCGAGACCGGTGGCTGCTGGCGATGCTGTACGAGCATCGGGTCCTGACCACCACCCAGATCAGCGCCCTCGCCTTTCCTGCCGTCCGCCGCGCGACCCGCCGCCTGCTCAAGTTGCACGAGGCCGGGGTGATCGACCGGTTCCGGCCCCACCGCCCCGTCGGCACCGCGCCCTGGCACTGGACCCTCGCCCCCGCCGGGGCCGCGGTACTAGCCGCCGAGCACGGCCTGGACCCGCGCGAGCTGCGCTGGCGCCACGACCGCGCCCTCTCCATGGCCTACAGCCTCCGCCTCGACCACGACATCGGCGTCGCCGACTGGTTCACCACCCTCGCCACCGACCCACACCTCCCCGCCACACTCACCACCTGGTGGTCGCCCACCCGCTGCGCGCGATTGTGGGGAGACCTCGCCCGCCCCGACGGATACGGCCGCCTCACCCCCACCGCGTCGGGGCCGGTCGGGATCGAGTTCTTTCTCGAATACGACTGCGGCACCGAATCACTCACCCAGGTAACCCGGAAACTCGGCGGGTACGCCAACCTCGCCGCCGCCACCGGACTCACCACCCCGCTACTGGTCTGGCTACCCACCAGCCAACGCGAAGCCACCGCCCGCACCGCGCTGGCCGCCACCGCCGCCGGACTCGAACACCCCGACACCGTCTCGATCGCCACCGCCGCCGCCGACCACCAGCCGGGCATGGGCCCGGCGGGGCCCGTGTGGCTGCCACTGCACCCGGCCCCGGCCCGGCCACGACCTCGGATCACCGTGACAGCCCTGGCCTCCGCCTGGCCCCGGCTACGCCTCACCACGGCCAGCCATAGCGAAGCCACGGCGGCCGACCAGCGAGTGGTGATCGCCGCGCCTCCGCCGCGCCCGCCCGAGCAGGAGACGCGGTGATGTTCGGGGCGGCGGCCGGGGCCGCCGCACTGCTGACCGTGGTGACGGTCGGCGCGTTCACCGTCACCGTCGTCGCGGTCGAGGACGCTTACCCGCGCGCGAGCATCAACACACCAGACGCGACCGGAGAGCAGCCTGCCCCCAGTCCGGATGCGGTCGCCGATATCCCGCCCGACAAGCTCGTCCTCTACCGCGAGGCGGCCTCGGACTGTCCCGGACTCGACTGGACGATCCTCGCCGGCATCGGCAAGGTCGAAACCGACCACGGCCGCAGCCAGCTGCCCGGAGTCACCGAGGGCGAAAACAGCGCGGGCGCCGCCGGACCCATGCAATTCCTGGCCTCCACCTTCGACTCGGTCACCGCACGCCACCACCTGCCCGCAGGCGGCGCGAGCCCACCCTCGCGCTACAACGCCTCCGACGCCATCCACGCCTCCGCGTTCTACCTGTGCGACTCCGGCGCCGACCACGGTGACGTGCACGCGGCGATCTTCGCCTACAACCACGCCGACTGGTACGTGCGCGATGTCCTCGACCAAGCCGACCGCTACCGCGCCGCCACCCCGCCCGCACCACCGGGATCGGGGGACTGCGAGCACCTGTCCGGTACCGACCCCACCGCGGCCACGGTGCTCGCGTTCGCGTGCGCTCAGTTGGGGCAGCCGTATGTGTGGGGAGGCAACGGGCCGCAAGCCTCCGGCGGCTGGGACTGCTCCGGGCTAACCCAGGCCGCCTACGCCGCCGCCGGAATCGCGTTGCCGCGCACCGCCGCCGAGCAATACCACGCCACGACACCCGTCTCCGCCGACCAGATCCGCCCCGGCGACCTCCTCTTCTACGCCAACGCAAAAGACGGCATCCACCACGTCGCCCTCTATTTGGGAAACAATCAAATGATCGACGCTCCCGACTTCGGACAGCGAGTCAAAATCGAGAATTACCGATACTCAGGCGACGACTTTCTCTCCGCGACTCGCGTATACCCCCGCACCGAAAGCAATTCACGAGGCACCTGACGCACCGCACATAAAATAACTCGCCATTCTCGGCCGAGAAGCGGTCTCGTCAACCACGTACCGGCCGCGCAATGCACTCACCACACAGAGACTCGGGTTGTTCCGGCGGTCTCTGCCCTGCCGCGTACGTGCGAATCGTCGGCCGTGGCGGTGGTAATCGTCGCGGTGGCGGGTTCCGATTTCGCGGCCCATAATTCGCCCGTTTCGGGAATTCCAGTGCGCCCGGATGGCGGCAGGAAAACGCGGCGTGACCGTTTGTTTCAGTGTCCGGCTTGACATTCATGCGGGTGTCGAGCGTTGATATAGGTGGTTATTCGCAATTCCACGGAATTGCGGGTGACCGCCCCGGCCGGGGCATGGCAACCCATCCACTGGGAATTACCCGATTCACGACGGAGATGTCATGTCCAAAAACGCACGACCGAACACCGACCCCAACGTGGCCGCGCTGCGCGCGGCGCTGGCCGCCGACCCCGGTGCCACCGCCAGCGCGCTGGCGTTCACCGCCGGAATGAGCGTGTCCACCGCCCGCAACATTCTCGGCCGGATGGCCGACGACGGCACCGCCACGCGCATCACCGACCCCGACAAGCCCAACGGGGCCCACCGGTGGACGCTGGCCACCCCAGCACCCGCGAAACGGGCGGGCCGGACCGAGCGGGCCCCGCGCGCCACCAAGAAAGCGGCCACCGCCGCCCCGGCCGCGCCAGCAGCCCCCGCCAAGAAACCCGCCGCCGCCCGCAAGAGCCGCAAGGCCGCCCCGGCCGACACCGGCAACGGAGAGGCCCCGCTGGAGAAACTGCCCTCGGGCGGATTGCGGGGCATGGTCGAGGACTTCATGCGCGACAACCCCGGCAAGTCGGTCAGCCCGACGGCCGTCAAGAACGCCCTCGATGAGATCCACGCCCCTCGCACGCTGTCGAGCGGCGCGATCAACAACGCGCTGGAGAAGCTCACCGCCGACGGGGTCACCGTCCGCACCTGCGACGCCCCGAAACGGTGGGCGCTGGCAGCGGACGCCTAAAGCCCAGCATCCGCCACGGGCCCGGCGCGTCCGGGCCGGTGGCGGCACCGGTTCGAAAAATTCACCCGCACAACCGAATTAAGGAACATGCCATGACGACTCACGCCTACATCGAGCCGATCGCGCAGTTGCGCGCGGCCCGTGACCGGGCCGCCGACGCCCGGAATCTGTCCCGCGCGCTGGAACTGGACAACGAGCTGGAAGATCTCGGCCAGCTGGGCAATTCGCCCCGCCGCACATGCTGGCGGTGCGACAGCTGGGCCGACCACGTCCACGAACCGCACACGGGGGCCCGCATGGCCGTGCACGGTCCCGTCCCGGCCGACGAGGCATACACCGCCGTCGCTGTCCAAGTGTTCGCGCTCGCCGCCACCGCATTGCCGCACCACTGGTCCGAAAACGACGGTGTGGCAACGGTTGTAGTCGATATGGGCGCGCACCGGTTCGCGGTGACCGTCCACCCCGGCGACGGCGACGGCAGCCACGGATACCGCCGCGACGTCTACATCAGCCACTGCGTGCACCGGCCCACGGGACAGGCTCGGCCATTCCCCGCCCTCCACGCGCCCTGGCAGCGCACCGCCGCGATCATCGAGGCATACCGCTACGCGCGCAACGTGGGCATAGCCCCGGCCCCGGCGGCGCTGGCCGGTCCGGTCCGCGCCGACGATCCCGACGACCTGCTGCGGCGGCTGCGGCTGCGGCACAGTGAGATCGACGCCGAAATCGACGGCCACGCCGCCGATTCCGACGACGGGCACCGCGAGCGGCTGGCCGCGCTCTACCGCGACGCGGTCGCCCTCGCCACCGTTCTGGACGGCCACCTGAGCGGCGGGGGGCGGCTGCCCCTGGACTGGGCGCACGCCACCACCGCATAGCACCGCCACCCCTGAAGGCGTCACGGCCCAGGCGGCCTCTATCCGCCTGGGCCGTGACGTTTCCGAAACTACCGCAGGAGACGCCTCGTGTACGAGCAACTGACCGCCCGACTGGACGAGTCCTACACCCGATTCGCCACCGGCGAAAGAGTCACCCGTATCCGCGAACACACCTTCACCGTCGTGCCACCCGCCGAGTGCTCACACCGCAAGGGCGAGACGATCTGCGCCGAATGCGCTGACCTCTGGCAGATCGACTACGACTTCGACGACCCGTTCCCATTTCCCCGCGTCACGGACCGGTGGACCGTGCGCGATCTCGTCAACTCGGGCGGTTTGAACGTCGGGGCCACGCTGAACATGGCCGACACCGACACCAGCGCAATCGTGACCGGCACCGGCGGGCTCATGCTGCCCGACGGCCGGGTGTTCGACAACCCGTCCGCCGCCGCGAACGCCGTGTACGAACAATGATCACCGCCCACACATAGACGAACAGCACCCGCGCGAACACCACCGCGTAACCCGGGCCCCGGCAACGAATACCGACGCCGGGGCCCGGCCATATCCACACCCGCACCCCGCCCGCGCCACCGGCAGCGCGTCGCGCGCCGCTGCCCATGGACGCCACCACGGGCACCGCCCCGCCCTGGCCGGGAATTCCGCCGGATCCCGGATGTCCATTCCACGCCCCCGAGCGTGAGTCCTCGGACAGCGGAAACGCCAACGGCGCTTGCCGCTGTCCCGTCACTCGCCCTACCTCGGGAGGCCCCCATGATCGCAACACCAACCCCCGCCGCGCGACGCACTACCCGCTTACGGCCGCGCCCGGTGGTGCGGCGGCTGGCCGCTGCGGTGCTGTGCGCGGCCACAGTGCTGGCCGCCAGCGTGTGCATGGTCCCCGTTGCCGCTGTGGCCGCCCCGCAGCAGCCCGGCTGCGCGAAGGTCACCGCCGTCCTCGTACCGGGCGCACGCGACACACACCTCGACACCGACACCGACACGGCGTCGGCGTCGGGTGCGCCCTCGTCGGTGCTGGACCCGGTCGCTCGAAACCTGCAGGCCCGCTACGGCAGCGACCTCGCCGTGCGTACGGTGCCGGACTCGCCGCCGACCTCCCCGACGCCGGACGCCTCGGGCAACCCCGGGCACGACGCGCTCGCCTCGCTGCTGTCGTCGCTATGCCCGACCACACGGGTGATCGTGCTCGGCTACTCCGACGGCGCGCAGATCGCCGGGGACCTCGCGACTCGCATCGGGCACGGGGAAGGTCCCGTGCCGGCATCGCGAGTCCTCGCGGTCGGACTCCTCGGTGACCCTCGACGCGGATCCTCGACTCCCCAGCTGGGCGAGCCGGCCGGCGGGCAAGGTGTGGAAGGGCCTCGCGCACAGGACTTCGGCGAACTCCACGACCGAGTCCGCACCGTCTGCGCCCGCGACGACCTCTACTGCTCGGCCTCCCCGGACACTGACCCCGTACTCACCGCTCTCGGACGCGCCGTCTCCGGCACCGACACCACACCCACCACCACGCCGAGCACGCTGGTGTTCCCCAGCACGACACCGGAGCCGACGACCAGTTGGCCCACGAGCCCCGACTCGAACCCGACCGCGCCGGGCGCGATCGGCGGTCTCGATCCGTCCCAGATCATCGAGCAAGTGGCTACCGTCCTGTCCGGACTCGCCGAGTTCGCCGCCAACCTCCCCGCGATCGGCAACGACCTCGTCCAACTGCCGGGCTTGATCGTCACCGGCAACATCCCCGCCTTGCACCAGGTCTCGGGCGACCTCAACAATCAGTTCGCGCCTCTGGTCCAGGCGGTCGCCGAGGTCGATCTGCACCTGGTCGCCCGTGCCCTCACCCTCGCCGCGCCTCTCGACACATCGGGCTGGACCGCCATCGCCGCGCAGATCGTGAGCATCCTGGCCAACCTCGACATCGCACGCCTCGCCACCGACATCGGCCAGGCCCAAGAGATCGCCTGGGACGCAGTACAAAAACTCACCACCGGCGACCCCGCCGGGGCCGCAGTCGCCGTGACCGGACTCGGCCCCATCGCCGCCGACCTCGTCACCACCGCCGCCTCGACCCTCACCGGAGACGGCGGCACCCGCCTGTCCACACTCGCCCACACCCTCACTACAACCACCACCCCCGACACCCGCAACGCACTCGCCAACCTGACCTCGGGTATCCACCAGAACGGCTACACCGACACCACCGTCGGCCCCGTGCTGAATTGGCTGTCGGGGCGAACCGGCACCGCCAACTGAACGACCGGCCGGGCGCGGTGCCGCGCCGACACTGAAAACCGATACCGTCCCAACCGGACCCGGGCCGCGTACGCCCAACGCTGGCAGTCCCGGGCCGGGCCCAGAGCATCCGCCGGGCACCGGCACCCGGGCGGGCCGCACCGCCCCGGCCCCTCGGGACCAGCAAACGGGCCCCGGGGTGGGGGGGGGGGGGGGGGGGGCGCCCCCCCCCCCCCCCGGGGGGCGGGGCCGGCCCCGGGGGGGGCGGGGGGGGGGGGGGGGGGGGGGGCGGCCCCCCCCGGCCC
>NZ_LZMK01000396.1:0-552 GCF_001665865.1 Nocardia sp. 852002-20019_SCH5090214
GAAGCCGAGGGCTTTGGCTTGCGCGGCCGGCGAGTCGAAGGCGGCGAGGTCTTTGATGGTGTGGCTGCACATGATCAACCCGGTGCCCAGCGGCCGGTTCAACCGGGTCAGCGCATCGACGCGGTCGACCATGAACTCACCCGCACCCAGCACGCGCCAGATCTCGTCCATGACGACCTCGAACGTGCGCGGGGCCGCGAGAGCGGCGTCGGCCAGCGCATGGGCGGCGGCGACCGCGCCGAAGCCCTCGCTCCAGCACACCATCAGCACCGCCGCCAGCAGTTTCGTGTCGCCTTCAGGGATGCGGGACACATCGATGCAGACCGCGGGGCTGTTCAGGTCCAGGGGTGTGCTGGTTTGCCGGTCGAAGATCTGGCCCCACGGGCCTTCGATCACCGCGCGCAGCGAACGGCGCAACACTTTGGTCGCGGCCCGGAACGCGACATCGTCGTCTTCCTCGGCGAACTGCCGCAACCGCTGCGCGCCGCCGGAGATCGTGGCCAGCAGATCCGACAGCCGCGGCGGCCGCTGCGGGGTGAATCCTCCAGCGGG
>NZ_LZMK01000397.1:0-3085 GCF_001665865.1 Nocardia sp. 852002-20019_SCH5090214
ACCACCGCCCGGGCGAGAGCCGCCAGCACTGCCCGCACACTGCGGAGCCGTTGCGGGTGGAGTCCGGCGAGCAGCGCCGCTATCGCAGCCTCGAAACCGCTTCGCACAGCCTCGATCTCGGCGAGCACTGCGGGAGGCAGACTGCCGGTGTCGTCGGCGTCGTCTATCCGGAATCGGCGCGGTCGGTCAACCTGGGCTTCGACAAGGGCGGGCTCCCACTTCGCCGCACGCCACCATGCCCGTCCGCGGGCCAGGCACGCGGACGGGCATGCGTGCCGCGCGAGATCCCATGCGGTGTCCTCGGCCAGGCCGCGTTCGGCGGCGACCGTGGTGACCGCGGATAGCCAGACGTAGCGCTTCCACCACCGTTGCCCCAACTCGTGGGCCTTGCCACGCAGCTCCGAGATAGCCGCCCACGCTTCGGCGGTGCCGTAGTCGGCGCGAGCCATCGCGCACGCCATTCCCCACTCGACAGCAGACCGGCTGCCATCGAGCACCCCGCTGTAGGTCGTGCTCTTCCGAGACGGCCGGCCGTGCCGGATCTTCCGCTTGCCGTGGAGTTTCCGCGTGATCGCCACGGCATCCAGCGCGTCGGCGGGGGTGGCTGTGCACGCGATCACCGGCGCCGGGAGACCGATCCGGTGCGGTGCGCTCAGCAGACGCAGATGCTGCCCGGTGCGGTCCTGCACCGTCGTCCCGTACTGCTTCGACAGGCGGCGGCACAGCCGCTGCCACTGCCGCACAGGAACCTTCGGGTCGGTAACCACCGCGATGACGTGGCGACCACCGGGTCGGCCGCTCTCCCGCACGATGTACGGCAGCCCATGCTCGACGCACCACGCCACCAGCGCCTCCGCGCACGCGTCGCCGACCACCGGATTGGACGCGTCGATATCCGAGGCCAGCAGCCCTTCGGCCACGCGGGCCGCGACCGAGGCGCACTCACCCGAAGCCAGGGCCGCCAGAGCCTCCCGACGTGTCATCACCCGCTTCGGTGAGGTGTTGTCCGCGGCGAGAAGGACATAGCGGCCGACAAACATCGCCGCGTCCATCGCGCCGAGGTACGACGATTGACGAAACCGCTGTTCAGTGGGCTTTTCAGTGCTGCAATTCTGTAACAGAGCGTGTTCGAGCGCAGGCGTGTGCGCGCGTGCGCTACTCTGAGACCTGCTGGGCACAGCATGTCCCTTCATCTGAGGGGCGAGACTCAACCCCTGGCGTGCAGGCCGGGGGTTTCTCGCGTGTATGGGGTTTTAGTCATATGGGTCGGTAGCCCATCGGCGGTCAGATCGCCCGCGCAGCCTCCTTCGTGGGGTCGTCGTTACGAGCAGCTGCACCGCACGCTATCGCCGGATGACGAGCGGTGGTGGCTAGGTCACACAGCTTGTGTGGAATTAGCTTGCGAGCTGGAGTTGTTCGGGAGCCTTGACCTTCTTCGACACCTTCAGTTCCCGGGCCAGGGCGGCCTCGAAGAATGCGCGGTAGGTCAGCCCACGCCGTTTCGCCTCCGCCTTCACGGCCGTAATCAGGTCTTCGTCGATTTCGACCAGCTGGGGTTTTCCACGTACTGCGGTCATGCCGGTTATATAACGCCCGTGTCCGGCGGGGGCGGTAGCCGACACGCCGCAGCGGGACAAGATGCTTTGAGGGTCGGGGATTTCTACGTGACAGGCCCGAGCAATCAGGCGGCGGAGGCTTTTTCGATCGCGTCGTGAACATCGCTCGTCGTGAGGAGTTGTCCCGCGCCGACCAGCCGCGAGATGTGCAGCAACGCCGAATCGTGGATCTCCTGCGCAGAGTGGCGGGTGGCGTTGGAGGCAACTGCATCCCGCACTACCCACGGCACGTAGCCCTGTTCGAATGCATCCAGTGCGGTCTTCAGAACGCAAGCGTCGGTGGCGATCCCGCAGATCACGAGCTCAGTGACGTCCAGCTCTGTGAGGAGTGCGAGACCTTCGTCGGTAAGCGCGGTATAGGTCGTCTTGTCCAGCAGCCGCGCGCCGGCCTGCGATGTGAACGGGAGGAGATCCTCGACGATGTCGGTGTCTGGCGGTCCGTAGAGGGCCCTCCAGCCGATGAGGTTTTCGTAGGGGCTCCCCGTGTAGTTCCAGTACCGGGTGAACACGGTGGGGCGACCCGTAGTAGCCCATCGCGAGGTCAGGTCAACGATCGCAGGGATGACATGTTGAGAGTGCTCGTTGACGAACCCGTTCTGGGCGTCCACGACTAGTAGTGCAGCCCTATCCAGTCGGATGCTCATCGGCCTGCCTCCTTCAGTGCTTCCATCGCGAGGGCCAGCTGGTCGGGTAGGCCGCTGGTGGTGACGATTGCCTCCCGCATCTGCCGGTGCTGCCCGGTCTCCTGGGGACGTGCGGTGAGCAGGAGCGAGCGGGCAGACCGCAGAAAGGGGTGCCCGTAGTGGGGGTGGATTCCGGCCGTTTCGCTGGACTCGATCTGCTCATTGATCCACGCGGTGTAGGCCCAGATCGACTGCACCCCAAGCTCACACGAAACGAGGTCGTCTTCGGCGAGCGCGCGCAGAGGATCGTGCGGGTGGTAGACCACGCCGGACCAGCTCGCCCAGCCGCTGGAGACGCCCGGCACACCGAAGGCCCGCATCTCAGGGGGGTGGTAGCCGGCCGCGAGGAGTTCCTGCTCGACACGCTCCGCACCTGTGGGGACCTCAGCCGCATCGTTGAAGTCCCGATCGACTAGGGCGCGGGGAGCGCAGATCAGTCGGAGACCGGCATCCAGTGTGGCGCCGAACCAAGGCACTGTGTGCACCCAGTAGAGGCTGAGTACGTATGCGGCGGAGGCGCTTTCGTGTCCGGTGAGGTCACGGAGGTAGTTGGACGCCCATTCGATGTTCTCCGGATAGCTCTGGTAGCGCCAAGTCGCGAGGGTGGTGACGTCAGCCAGATCGAGTTCCTCGACGAGGTGGAGAATGACTGTCCCCCACGGCCAGACCGTTAGGCGGTTCAGGTCGCCGGGGCCTTCGATGGTCCCGAGCCAGCAGGGGGACTTTCCGAGCTGACCGTCGACCTGGTCTAGCGCGAGGCGATCTCGGAGGGGCGTGACGAATTCG
>NZ_LZMK01000398.1:0-1449 GCF_001665865.1 Nocardia sp. 852002-20019_SCH5090214
CAGGCCCGGCAGCTGATGAAGGAGGGAATGTCGCGGACCGCGGCGTTCGAGGCGGCGACGAAGGACGAGAACACCTGGCACTGTTCTCTGGCGATCGGCCGTGATGAGGGGGAGCTGCCGATGGAGAAGTGGGCGGCGATCGCCACCGACTTCATGCGGGAGATGGGATTCATCGACCGCGACGACGGCGCGCCGGATGCCCGGTGGACGGTGGTGCATCACGGGCTGAGCAAGAACGGCAACGACCACGTCCATATCGCGATGCCGATCGTGAGACCGGATGGGTCGCTTGCCGATGTGTTTCGCGATCTGCCGCGCTCGCAGGCGGCGGCGCGGGTGCTCGAACAGCGCTACGGGTTGAAGGTGCTCTACAGCCGCGAGCACGGCGATACCGAGGTGGCGACCAAACCCGCTGAGCGGGCCCGCGCCGAGCGGGTCGGTGCTCCGGAGACCGACCGGGAGGCGCTGCGCCGGCGGGTGCGCGGCGCGGCGGCAGCCGCGGAGTCGGAGGCCGAGTGGCTGCGGCTGCTGCACGACGAGGGCATCATCGTGGCGCCGTATTGGGGCGCGGGCGGGATGGACGAAGTCACCGGCTACTCGGTGCAATTGCCGGCGCAGCGCAATCTGGCGACGGACAAGTGGGAGAAGTCGATTCGCTACGGCGGTGGTCGACTCGGCCGGGACATGACATTGGCGGCGATTCGGTCGTGGGCGCCGTGGGATCAGTCGGTATCGGCGCGGGAGGAGGCGCTGGCCGAGTGGCGGCGCATCACGGTCGGGTCCGGGGCGCGGCCGAAGGCGGTGGATCCGCGGTCGGAGAAGGAGGCGATCGAGGAGCTGCGGCAGTGGAGCGACATGGTCTCCCGGATCCCGGTCACCGATCGCGCCGGCTGGGCGCAAGTGGCCTCCCAGACGTCGGGTCTGTTCGCTGCGGCGTCGTCGCGGACCGAGCGTAAGCCTGGGCCGCTGGACAGGTTGTCGCGGCAGCTGGCTCGTGCGGGCCGGGTCCCGGCCCGCGAGCGTCGCCGTCACACCGGGACGGAGAAGGAGAACATCAGGTCGGTGGCGCGCATGTTGTGGGCGGCGTCGAATCCGGAAGCGGGCGGTCTCGCCCTGATCTACGCGCTGACCGAGTTGATGATGACCGTGCAGGCGAGTCTGGACACGGCCGGGCGGGCGGCGGCCGCGGCCGCGATGGCCAGTCAGGCCCGCAAGGCGCTGACCGAGATCCACATGCGCCGCGACGGCACCGATCCCGACCAGCCCTACGACAAGACCGAGGGCTCCCCGGCCTGGGCGGCCGCGATGCGATCGGCGGCCGTTGTCGACCGACTCGACCGCGGCGATATCGAGAACCGGCTCCGCATCGCCCGCGCGCAGCGAGCCGCACAGCCCGAACCAGGGAAGAGCACTCGGCCACTGCAGCCGTCACCGAAGCCTCCGCAGCGC
>NZ_LZMK01000399.1:0-588 GCF_001665865.1 Nocardia sp. 852002-20019_SCH5090214
TGCGGCCTCCGGTGAGGACGAGGACACCCCGCCGCCCAACACCGCCGCGGGGCGTGCCGCCGCCATGCGTCCCCCGCGAGCGGCACCTCGCCGGGCCGCGGTCGCGGCGGAACCGCCCGAGCCGCGCAAGAGTCACAAGGGCCGCTGGATCGCGCTGGCCGTCGCCCTGGTCGTGGCCGTCGTGGTCGGACTCGTGGTGGGCTACAAGATGATTCGCAGCAACTACTACGTGGGCGCCGACAACGGCAACGTGGTGATCATGCGCGGTCTGCCCGGCTCGGTCCTCGGCTATTCGATTCAGGATGTGGACCAGCTGGTCTGCGTCGACTCGCACAACAAGGTCACCCTCATGCGCCCCGGCGCCGGGTTCCCCAGCGGGTGTAAGCAGCTGGCCGTGGCCGATCTGCAGCAGACCGGCCGCGACAAGGTCAACAACGGCCTGCTGCCGCCGGGCGGATTCGACTCCACCCGCGGGCAGCTGGAGAAGCTGGCCGCCACCGATCTGTTGCCCGTCTGCGTCAAGCCGGCGCCGCCGGTCGCCCCGCCGCCGCCCGCCGAGGGAAGCACCGCGGCCCCGGGCAGGCGGCA
>NZ_LZMK01000400.1:0-866 GCF_001665865.1 Nocardia sp. 852002-20019_SCH5090214
GCTTCACTCGGCGGCTTGGCCCGCCCGGCCGCAGCGGCCAGGCGCTGAGCGCGCTGGTCCTCAGTCAGTCCGGCCTGGCGCAGGTTGTACTCCAGCAGCGCGAGGCGTTCGGGGCTGTCGTAGGAGGGCGGGCCGGGATTGCGTTCGGCGGCGACCTTTTCTCGGCGACCGGCCCACTGGTCCTGGACGGCGCGTGCGCGCTCGCCTTTCTTCTCGCAGGCGTCGTTTTCGACGGCGAGGAATTGGTTCACGTCGAGGCGGACGTGTTCGGGCACCCCGGCAGTGATCATGCTGTTGCGCAGCTGTTCCTCGGCTTGGGTGGCTTCGTAGTCGTCGCGACTGGTGCGCCCGGCCGCCAGCGCGGTCTGCGCGAGGACCACACGGTTGAGGTCGTCGCGGACTGCGCGGACAGTGCCCTCGGGCGCGGCCGCGGTCGACAAGATTTTTTCGATCTCGCGGCGGTTTTCCTCGGCGTAGGCACGCGCGTAGTTGTCGCGGCGTTCGCGCTCGATCGCGGCCGCGGACCGGTCATCGGCCAGCAGCGTGTCCGGCACCTGAGTTTTCCCGGCCTCGATATCGGTGAGCACGGCGCGCAGCTGGTCACGCTCGATATCGGCCAAACCCTTGCCCGACTTGATCGCCTTGTCGATCTGAGCGCGCATCACCTCGGCCCGCTGCCGCTGGTCTTTGTCCCACCTCGCCTCGGGGTCCTTGCCGTCGGGATCGAGGGCGATGCGGGCCTCCACGATCGGCGCCAGCGCCGCATACGCGCGCACGGTGGCGGCGAGGTCGTCGCGACTGATGTGGTCGGGCCACAACGGTTTACGAGCGGCGGCGGGGTTGCTCCGGATCTCCTTGCCCCGATC
>NZ_LZMK01000401.1:0-625 GCF_001665865.1 Nocardia sp. 852002-20019_SCH5090214
TCCCCGGGCGGCAGGCTCCAGTCGATGGCCACCGACGCCGGTGTGGTGATCGGCTCGGCGATCGCGTACCGGCACGCCCTCGACGGGCACCGGTAGACATACTGGCCGTGACGCACGCCGTAGCGGCCCATCTGCGTGCCGGGCTTCTTCCACGACTGGATCGCGTCCACGACCTGCTCGCAGCTCGGGCACCATGCCTTCGGGCGCAGCCACTTGTCCCAATCCGGGCGCCGCCCCAGCGATTTGAGCCAGTACGCGATGTAGAGCCGGTCGCGGGACTGCGGCACCGGCAGGCAGGTGCGCGGCAGCACGTGCGCGGAATTCAGGGCGATGACCCGGGTCTCGTAACCGAGGTCCTGGATCTCGCGCAGCCACCGATGCCGGTCGTCCCACTTCCAGCACTGCACGACGTTTTCCATCACCCCGGCCAGCACCGGCTTGCCGCGCGCGGCCATCGCACGCAGATACCGGGGAATCTGCTCGACCAGCGCGCGGCTGCGCCCGGACGCCGGATCCTCGACGATGCCGAGTTCCTCGTCGAACCGGTACTGGTTGCTCTGGTCGAAGTAGCGTTTCTGTCCCTTCGCGTCCGTCCATTCCGGGCACGCCGGGCTCGCCCAGAACA
>NZ_LZMK01000402.1:0-43172 GCF_001665865.1 Nocardia sp. 852002-20019_SCH5090214
CGCCGATTGGGCGGCCCGTTCGGGCGGGCGGGGGGCGGTGGGGCGGGGGGTCGGCGGGGAGTTCCGGCACGAATTCGAGGCCGTCGGTGTGCCGCTGTCCGAACGCGGCCCCCGCACCGACGAGGCGATGGATGTGCTGCGCGCACTGTGGCGCGCCGAACCGGTCGATCACGAGGGCCGGTTCTTCCGATTCCGCGATCTGCATCTGCGCCCGGTCCGCAACCCCGACGGCTCCACCATGCGACCCGGCGGCCCGCCGTTGATCGTGTCCGGGCGCAAAGCTCCGGCGATGCGTCGCGCCGCGCGCCGGGGCGACGGCTGGATGCCGTATCTCGTGTCGCCGTCGGCGTATGCCCGCTCGGTCACCGCGATTCGGCAGGAAGCGGCGACGATCGGCCGCGACCTCACCGGCTTCGAGTGGACGATGTATCTGTACTGCTCGATTCGCCGCGACGGTGACCGCGCCCGCGCCGAGGTGGCCGATTTCCTCGGTGGCGCCTACGGCGGCAAACCGGGCGACATGCTGCTGCGAATCGCGCCGGCCGGTACACCCGACGAGGTCGCGGTGCGGCTGCAGGAATACGTCGACGCGGGCGTGCGGCATTTCGTGATCGCGCCGGCGACGCGATCGGACACGCTGGACGTGGTTCGGCTGGCCGCCGAAGAGGTGCTGCCGAGATTGGAACTGCCCGTTCGGGTCGGGCGATGAACACCGAATGTGCAGGGGCCGAGGGCGTTTCGGTTCCGGCGGGGGTGCCCGCGCAGAGTGCGCCGGCTGTCGGTTCACCGGCTTGTCCAGCGGTCCCGGCGACGTCGGATGGTTGTTCGAAAGGGCTCTGATATGAGTGGCGAAGGTCCCTGCACGGGTTTGACGGTGGTCGAGATCGCGGTGGGGGTCAGCGATCTCGGGCTGGGGTTGGCCGCTGGGCTGCCGGGAATGCTGCTGGCCGATCTCGGGGCACGTGTGGTGCGGGTGGTCGGCGAGGATGCGCCGATCGACGCCGCGGTGCCGTGGGGCCGCGTCTGGCATCGCGACAAGCGCATCCTCACCACCAGCGAGGCGGCGGAAATTTCCGAGTTGTTGCGGACGGCGGATATCGCGCTGGTCTACGGTCCGGAGGATCTCGTCGAGGCGCGCGGACTGGGGTTTCGTGAGTGCGCCGCAAGTAATCCCGCGCTCGTGTACGCACGCTGCCGGCCGAGTCGCACCGCAGCCGGAACGGTCGAGGATTTCGGACTCCTGGTCGAGGCGCGGGCCGGCTTCTGCACGCAATTGCGGGGCCATCGGCCCGGGCCGATCTTCCCCGAGGTGCGCGCGTCCGGCATGGGGGCTGCCTTCCTACTGCTCACCTCGGTATTCGCGCTGCTGCATCGCCGCGTCGGCACCGGGACGGGCGGCTGGAGCGAAACCTCGCTCTACGACGGGATGCTGGCCACCCTCGGCTGCATGATCGGCCGATCCGAACGCGCCGCGCCCGAAGTCGAATCGTATTGGGAACACGGCTCGACCTTCCCGAATTTCCTCTACCGCTGCGCCGACGGCGAACTGCTGCAGGTGTGGTTCGGCGGTAAGGGCATGTATCAGGCGGTGATCGAGGTCCTCGGCGACGAACCCAGTCCGGACGGCTACTACACCGACCAGACCACCGGCAAACTGCGGGCCCGCGCGCAGCGGTGGACGTCGTTGTTCGCCACACGACCGCGCGAGGAATGGATCGAGCGGCTGCGCGCCGCGGGGGTGGCCTGCGAGCCGGTGCTCGGGCCGGGAGAGGTGCTGCGCGATCCGCACACCACCGCAACCGGTTTGGCCGTCACCCGTTCCGACCGCGGACACGAGGATCTGATGATCGGCTCGCCGTTCGAGATCCACCCGCTGCGTCCGGCCTCGGGTTTGCCTCGCGCCTCGCGAACGCGCGCTGCCGCAGGGCTTTTCGAGGGCTTACGCGTCGTGGACTTCTCGGCGTTCGTCGCCGGGCCGCTGGCCGCCGAGGTGCTGGCGGACCTGGGCGCCGATGTGATCAAGGTGGAGCCACCGAGTGGTGAGGCGATGCGGGCCGCCGCCTATGCGGTGGCGGCCTGCCAACGCGGAAAACGCAGTCTCGCACTGGATATCAACGCTCCCGAGGCGCGGCCGGTGGTTCGGAAGCTGCTCACCTGCGCCGATGTGGTGCTGCACAACTTTCGCGTCGGCGTCGCGGAGCGGCTCGGTATCGACGCGGACACCGTGGCACGCCTGAATCCGAACGCGGTGTACTGCCACGCCAGTGCTTTCGGCGCCACCGGTCCGCGGGCGGCCTACCCGGGCAACGACGCCTTGATGCAGGCGCTGACCGGTTTCGAGCGGGCGATCGGCGGCGCGGACAACGAGCCGCTGGCCGCGACCTGGATACCGATCGATATGGCGGGCGGCTGGGTCGCCGCCGCCGGCATCGCGCTGGGTCTCTACGCCCGGGCCACCCAGCAGCGCGGTCAGCAAGTGATCACCAGTCTGCTCGGCGCCGGAATGCTCATGCACTGCGGTGTTTTCGTGCGCGACGGCGAACTCGTCGCCGACCCGGCACTGGACGAGCGGCAGACCGGGTACGGTCCCGGCTATCGAATCTACGAGGGCTCCGACAGCGAGTGGTTCGCACTCGTGGTCGCCGACGCCGAATCCTGGTGGAAGCTGGACGGATTCGTCGCTGCCGCCGCCGGTGGCCCGAGCTCGGGCTTGGGTGACTACGTCCCGCTCCGCAGCGGCGGCGACGACAGCGCCGCCCGCGCGGCCGAGGCGACACTCGAATTCACCTTCGCGACCGCCCCCGCCGCCGACTGGGTGCGCCGGCTACGCGAACTCGGCATCCTCGCCGAACTCATCGAGCCGATGGACCGCAACCGCTTCCGCCACGCCATCCTGGACGATCCGGTGAACCACCAAATCGGCCGGGTCGTCGGTTATCGGACCGCCGACTGGGGCTATTTCGAACAGATCGGCCCCCTGCTGCGCACCGGCCCCGACGTGACCGGGGGCCCCCGCCTGATGATTCCCGGCGTGGGCGAGCACACCGCGGAAGTGCTGCGCGAGTTGGGGTTCGACGACTCTCAGGTGGACGAGTTGCTCGCCACGAAAGTCGCGCGCCAGATGGATTGACGGGATCGGTTCGCGACCGGCTGGCCCATGTGGTCGGGTCGGGTGCCGGCCGAACAGATCGTGCAAACCTCGGTAAAAATCGGAGAAAACCGCGTCATGCGGCGGGGTTTGCACGATTGGTTCGGCCACAATGCCTGGGTGTCGGTTGCCGTTGTGGCAGGGAGATGTTCAGTGCAGTCCCAGTAGTCCCGCTGTATTGCCGCGCAAAACCTGGTGGCGGACGTCGGGATCGCAGGTTTCCAGCCGGGGCAGGTAGTCGCGTGGTTCGCGCAGGCCCTCGGGGTGGGGGAAGTCCGAGCCGAAGAGGACGTGGTCGGCGCCGATGGCGTCGATCAGGTCGTGCACGTCGTCCTCGGGGAAGGGGCAGACCCACAGGTGTTCGGCCAGTGCTTCGCTCGGTCGGGGTGGCAACTTGCCGCCGATCATCGGGCCGCGGCGGCCGAGTGCGGCGGCCTTGTCGATCGTTTTGAACAGGGGGCGAAGCCAATTCGAGCCGTTCTCGATCGAGACGATCTTCACCCCCGGGTGGCGGCCGAAGAGGTTGTGCAGGGTGAGCGCGATCAAGGTGTCGACCACCGGGCGTTCGGTATTGCACAGCGCCCATTGCAGCGGCGATTGCTGATGCGACGGATTGTCCGGGTTCTCCGACCAGTGCGTGCCGTAGAAATGCTGGTAGCCGCTGTTGGATACGTGGAAGGCCACCGGAATTCCGGCATCGGAGACGGTGGCCCAGAACGGATCGAAGATCGGGTCGGCGGGGGAGCGGCCCGCGACGGGGCCGGGGCACAGATGCACCATCCGCGCACCGGCGTCGAGTACCCGGTGCAGCTCACGCACGGCCTGGTCGATATCGAGCAGTGAGAGCATCGGCACGCCGAACAGCCGCCCGTCGGCGCCGTATCCCCAGTCCTCCTCGAGCCAGCGGTTGAATGCCCGCAGGCTCGCATAAGTGAGCTCGATGTCGTCTCGCAGGTCGTACTCCACGGCCACACCCAGTGTCGGCAACATGATCGTGGCATCCACGCCCTGCCGGTCGAGAACGGCCAAACGCGCACCGCGCTCGGCGAATTCCGGGTGGTCCTTCGAGGTCACCACCTCGCGATGGGTGAATCCGTCGGCGACGCCGCCGACGAACAGTCCCTGCAGCGCGCCCGGCGCCGAGGCGTAGTCGCCGGGCATCACGCTCATGAAGGTGCGCTGCCCGCGCAGGAAGATGCGACCCAGTCCGTCCGTGCCGCGTTCCACCCGGATGGTGCGATCGGCGAAGCGCGACTCGATGTGGCGCGAGAAGCAGTCGTCGGGCTCGTAGTAGTGCCCGTCGGCATCGATCAACCCGTATTCCATCTCTGCGCTACCTCCGGGATCGCCCGCGGTCAGGAAAGTGTGCCTTGAGTAAGTGAGCACACAGTTACTAACTTCGCACCGGCGATAGAGGATGTCAAGGTCGCGCCGCATTCCGCGGCAGACGGAGGCCTCGCCGCTCCGGTGTGGCGAATCGGCGCCGGGACACTCGTCGCGCTCCTAATATGAGTAAGCACTCGCTTGACAAGCGGGGCGCGGCGGCGGGAGTCGCGGCCCATCCGAATCGATCGTCAGAGGTACGCAGTGAAAGTCGTTGTCGCCTACGAGGTCGGCCAGCCCCTCGAAATCGAAGATCTGCCCCTGCCGGAACCCGGCCCCCACGATGTGGTGGTGCGCCTGAGCGCCAGCGGCATCTGCCATACCGACCTCACCGTCATCAACGGGCTCTCGCCGCTGCCGCTGCCGATCGTGCCCGGCCACGAGGGGTGTGGGGTGGTCGAGGAGGTGGGCGCCGAGGTGCGCCGGGTGCGCGTGGGCGATCGGGTGCTCGCCTCGGTGACACCGGCCTGCGGGCACTGCTGGTCGTGTGTCAACGGCATGTCGAACCATTGCGAGCTCAACGCGGAAGTCAAACGGCGACAACGCTTCCGGCTCGCCGACGGCCGCAGTGCCGCCGCGGTGTGCGGCTGCGGAACCTTCGCCGAGGCGATGGTCGTGCACGAGGCGTCGGTGGTCGCGGTGCAGACCGATCTGGCCGATGAACAGCTCGCCCTGCTCGGCTGCGGGGTGACCACGGGCCTCGGGGCCGCACTGAATACCGCCGGCGTCACCCCGGGCTCGTCGGTGGCGGTGATCGGCTGCGGCGGGGTCGGGCAGTCGGTCATCCAGGGGGCGCATATCGCCGGTGCCGCCACGATCGTCGCCGTCGATCCGATGCCCGGCCGCCGGGACGCGAGCATCGGAGTGGGCGCCACCCACACCGTCGACCCGCAGGCCGGCGATCCGGTCGCGCAGGTACGGGAGCTGACCGGCGGGCGCGGCGCCGACTTCACCTTCGAGGTGGTCGGCCGTCCCGAACTCGTCACCCAAGCCATCGATATGGCCCGGGTGGAGGGTGTGGTGACGCTGGTCGGCATGCCCTCGACCGCGGATGTACTGACGCTGCCCGCGATCTCGACGGTGTTCTCCGGCAAGCGGATCGCCGGATCGGTGGTCGGCGGGGCCCAGATCCTGCGCGACTTCCCGCGCTTCATCCGGCTGGCCGAGGCGGGGCGCCTGGATCTGGAATCCATGATCACCCATCGCATTTCGCTCGACGAGATCAACAAGGGTGTGCAGCTGCTCTCCCGGGCCGAGGGCGTGCGCACCGTCATCGTGTGAACCGGTTGACCGGGCAACGAATCGTCGGCAGCCCTGGCGCCCGCCCCGGCATCGGGCTACCTTGTATGTAAGTATTCGCTTTGTTACCGGAGTTGGGAGATCCCATGTCGTTCAGCTGGTTCATATCGGTTGATGACCATCTCATCGAGCCGGCGCGGCTGTGGCAGGAGCGGTTGCCGGAGAAGTGGCGCGAGACCGGCCCCCGGATCGTCCGGGAGGACAAGTCGGAATTCTGGATCTACGAGGATCGCCAGATCGTCACCACCGGCCTCAACGCCGTGGCCGGTAAGAAGCGCGAGGAATTCTCCCCCGAGCCGATCACCTACGAGGAGATGCGGCTGGGTTGTTACGACCCGGCGGCGCGGGTCGCCGATATGAACCAGGGGCACGTGCTGTCGTCGATGCTGTTCCCCTCGCTCCCGCGCTACTGCGGCCAGATCTTCCACGAGGCGAAGGACAAGGAGCTCGCGCTGCTGTGCGTGCGGGCGTGGAACGATTTCATTCTCGAGGAATTCGCCCAGGCCTATCCCGGCCGATTCATCCCGATGATGATCATCCCGCTGTGGGATCCCGTCGCCGCCGCGGCCGAAATCGAGCGCACCGCAGCGCTGGGGGCGAAATCCATTGCCTTCTCCGAGAACCCGACCAAACTCGGCCTGCCGTCGATCCACACCGACTTCTGGGATCCGGTCTTTCGCGCCTGCGACGACACCGGCTTCGTGATCTCGATGCACGTCGGATCGTCCTCGAATATGATTCGGACCTCCGAGGATATGCCGACGCTGGCCTTCATGGCCTACTCCGCGGCCGCGAATCAGGCGGGGACACTGCTGGATTGGCTGTTCAGCGGTAATTTCGTGAAGTACTCGAATCTCAAGATCGCCCTCTCCGAGGGGTCCATCGGCTGGATTCCGTACTTCCTCGAACGCGCCGAGCAGGTGGTCGACAAACAGCGGTTCTGGGCCTCGCGGTTCGATATCAGCATGAACGCCACGCACGAACGCGGCGAGCAGAAGGGCGAAGCGACCTTCGATCTCGATACCGATATCCGGCGGTTGTTCCGCGACCACGTGTACGGCACCTTCATCGAGGACCAAGCGGGAATTCGCTTGCTGGACATCATCGGTGAGGACAACGTGATGCTGGAATGCGACTACCCGCATTCGGATTCCACCTGGCCGGACACCGTGCAGATGGCCGGCAAGTGGCTCGGGCACCTTCCGCAGGACGTGCAGGACAAGATCACCGTCGGCAATGCGTCGCGGGTCTACGACTTCACCCCCGCCGATCCGGCCTCGATTCCCGACTCGTGACATGTCGCGGGCCGGCTGCGGCCCGCGTACGTCGAGGTCCGCCCCCGTGACGGTGGGCGGACCTCGACGTATAGGCCGGGCGCGCAATGCGCCGGCGGTGGCCGAGAGCGGGTGGCTCAGCTCAGGACGATTGCCCGTTCCGGGCAGTTGTCGGCCGCTTCGCGGGTCCGGTCGCGAAGGTCGGCCGGCACCTCGGAAAGCGTTGCGCGGCCGTGCCCTTCGTCGTCGAGGTCGAAGACCTCCGGGCAGATCTCCCAGCAGCGGGCGTGGCCCTGGCAGCGGTCGGGATCGACGGATACGTGCATGACTGTCCTTCGGTGTCGCGCGATTCAGTAGGTGGCCGACAGGGCCCACGGGCCGTCGGGAAAGGGCCGTCCGAGCAGTTCCATGCTGTAGACGATGCGTCCGGTGTCGTGGGGGGACGTGCACAAAAGCACAGCGGCGTCGGCCATGGCGTCGTCCGGTTCGACCGGGGTGTTGTCCGGCGTGTGCGGGGAGACGACGGCGACGCCGGGAGTCATGACCAGACCGGAGGTGCCCAGACTGTTGATCCGCACGCCGGTGCCGTACACCTCCGCCGCCAGGCCGGTGGTCAGGCGATCGAGCGCCGATTTGCACATGCCGTAGGGCACGCAGCCGTCGGCGGCCCACTCCGGATAGGGCGGCCCCAGGGGGTGGCGCGCCTGTTTGGAGGTGATGTTGAGGATCCAGCCGCGCCCGCGCTCGATCATCCCGGGAATCGCCAACTGGCACAGGCGAAACGGGGTGTGCACCATCATCTGGAACATCAGGCCGTAGCGGTGCGGGCGGATGTCGAGGGCCGGGCCGTAGAAGTTCACCCCGGCATTGTTGACGAGGATGTCGGCCGGCCCGAGTAGCGCTTCGGCCCGTGCCACGACCGTCTCGACCTCCGCGGGAACCGTCAGATCGGCGCGAATCGCCGCTGCCCGGCCGCCCTGATCGCGAATGTGCGCCACGACCTCCTCGATGGAACCGGGAAGCGTCGAGGCGCCCGGTTCGGCGGTGCGAGCCACCACCGCCACCGCCGCACCCTCGGCGGCGAAGCGTTCGGCGATCCGCCGGCCGATGCCGCGGCTCGCGCCGGTGACCAGTGCGGTCCGGCCGTCCATCGATCCCACGTCGACTCCTGCGCTGAGTGCTCCGGACGGTAATCCGGAGCAGGGCCTAACAAGTAAGTACCTACTTTCTCACGGTACCCGGTGATACGCGAGCGTTTCCCGGGTTATGTTGAGTGAGTACCTGCTTATTTATGCTCGGGCGGCCCGCACCGGGAAGGATGGAAAACCATGCATGACATCGTGATTCGCGGTGGGGACGTGGTCGACGGAACGGGTGCGCCGCCGCGTCGGGCGGAGGTGGCGATCGACGGGGACCGGATCGTGGACATCGGCCCGGCGGTCGGCTCCGGGCGCCGAGTGATCGACGCGTCGGGCCGGTTCGTGACCCCCGGGTTCATCGATGTGCACACCCATCTGGATGCCCAGCTGTTCTGGGATCCGCTCGCGACGCCCTCGTGCTATCAGGGCGTGAGCACGGTGGTGATGGGCAATTGCGGCGTCACCTTCGCGCCGGTGCGGCCGGGGCAGGAGGGCTACTTGGCGGCGATGATGGAGTCGGTGGAAGACATCCCGGCCGACACGATCATGGCCGGGCTGGACTGGGGCTGGCAGACCTACGGCGACTATCTGAAAACACTGGGCGACCGCGAACTCGGCGTGAACGTCGGCGGGCTGATCGGTCACGCCGCCCTGCGCTACTACGTCATGGGGGAGCGCAGTCTCGACGAGGCGCCCGCCACCGCCGAAGACCGCGCCGCGATGGCGGAACTGGTCGGCGAGGCCGTCGACGCCGGAGCGCTGGGCTTCTCGACCTCCAGGACCTATATGCACACCGTGCCGGACGGGCGGCCGGTGCCGGGCACCTTCGCCGACGTGGAGGAGCTGTCGGCGATCGCCGGCGTCCTCGCCGAACGCGGGCGCGGCACCTTCCAGGTGGTCCCGCGCATCGGCGAGCGCGACGGCGCCGACCGTGCCAATTCCCGCGCCGAAATGGCGTGGATGGAACAGGTGAGCCTGAATTCCGCTCGGCCCCTGACCTTTTCGATCATGCAGAGCGACCGGCGTCCCGGACTGTGGTCCTGGGTGATGGAACAGACGGCCGGGGCCCGCGCGCGAGGTGCCGATCTGCGCCCGATGACCGCGGTGCGCGGCAGCGCGATCGTCTACGGAATCGCCGGACGCACCCCGTACGACGCACTGCCCACCTGGTCCGAGGTGATGGCCGAACCGCCGGCTACGCGGCTCGAGTTGCTGGCCCGCGGCGACGTCCGCGACCGCCTGATCGCCGAAGCCGAACTGCCCTCGCAGGCATCAGGTCCGCTGGCGCCGAAGGATCCGGCGAAAATGTATCTGCTGCCGCCGGGTTCGGCCGCCTACGACGTCGGGGCGGACAACAGCCTGGCCGCCGAGGCGCGTCGGCGCGGCGTCGGCGCCGCGGCCGCCTTCATCGACTACACGCTCGAGACGAACGGCCGTGGACTGCTGTACTACCCGGTGCTCAATCAGGATCTGGACGCGGTCGCGCGCATGATCACCAACCCCGACGTCGTATTGGGCGTCGCCGATGCGGGTGCGCACGTCGCGCTGACCATGGACGCCGGCAATTCGACCTATTTCCTGCGGCACTGGGTGCGGGATCGGGCACTGCTGGGGATCGGCCCGGCCGTCCGGCGACTGACCGTCGATGCCGCGAATCTGTTCGGAATCGCCGATCGCGGGGTGCTCGCACCGGGCGCGTACGCCGATGTGAACGTCATCGATCTGGCGAATCTCGACCTGTTCGCCCCGGAGATGGCTTCCGATTTCCCCTTGGGTGCACAGCGATTCGTGCAGCGGGCACGCGGTTACGACTACACGCTGGTCAACGGACACGTGCTCGTCGACCACGACGAAACCACCGGTGCGGTCCCCGGCCGGTTGGTCACCGCGCGCTGAGAATCTCGCGGGCCGATGGCGCGTTGCCGCCGAAGCGGGCCGTTGCCCGTGCGCCGGGCCGTCGTTACGATGCTTAAGTTAGAGAACACTTACTTATTTGAGAATCGGGGTGGCACCAATGAGCCATGAGGCCGTGATCATTTCGGGCGCGCGCACGGCGATCGGGACGGCATACAAGGGGTCGCTCACCGAAACCGACGCCTTCACACTGGGAACGGCGGCCGTCGCCGAGGCGGTGCGCCGAGCGGGCGTCGAACCCGACCTCGTCGACGACGTCATCCTCGGCGAATCGCTGTACGGCGGCGGGGCGATCGGCCGGTACGTCGCCATCGAGGCCGGGCTGGTGAACGCGCCCGGTATCGCGCACAACCGGCACTGCGCCTCCGGACTGTCCACCCTGCAGAGCGCGGCCGCCTCGGTGATCGCCGGGATGGATCGGATCGTGGTGGCCGGCGGCGTGCAGTCGAGTTCGACCGCACCGACGGTGAATCGGCGCATTCCGGGCTCCGAGGAATGGGAGGAGGACTGGCTCGCGCCCAGTCACCGCGAAACTCCGGACGCACCCGTGCGGGATATGTCGATCACGGTCGGGTGGAACGCCGCGGTCAAGGCCGGGATAACGCGCGCGCAGATGGACGAGTGGGCGTTGCGTTCCCATCAGCGCGCGGTGGCCGCGATCGACGCCGGCAGCTTCACCGAGGAGATCGTGCCGATCGAGGTGACCCGTCGCGACGGCAGTACGGTCACCTTCGCCGTCGACGAACATCCCCGGCGCACATCGTCATTGGAGAAGCTGGCCTCCTTGAAACCGCTGCATCCCGAGATCGAGGGCTTCGGCATCACCGCCGGGAACGCCGCGGGCATCAACGACGCGGCCGGTGCGGTGGTGGTCGCGGACCGCGCACTGGCCCGCGAGCGCGGAATCGAGCCGCTGGCCGTGGTCCGGGCCTGGGCGTCGGTGGGCGTCGCGCCCGCGGACACCGGCCTGGCGCCCGCGCCCGCGATCGAGAAGGTGCTCGCGCGCGCCGGACTGTCGGTGGGCGATGTGGCGCTCTGGGAGATCAACGAGGCCTTCGCCTCGGTCGCGGTCGCCGCGACCAGGGCGCTGGGGCTCGACGAGGAGAAGGTCAATGTCCTCGGAAGTGGTTGCAGTCTGGGACATCCCGTGGCGATGACGGGAACCCGGATGGTGTTGAGCCTCGTGCACGAACTGCGGCGCCGCGGCGGTGGGGTCGGCGTCGCGGCGATGTGCGCGGGAGGTGGGATGGGCACCGCGGTCGTCGTCGACGTGCCCTGAGCTCGCGCCCTCGGCAGCCGGAAGATGTTCGGCTGCCGAGGTTCTCACCGTGGTTCGAGCGTTTCCAGCAGGGCGTGGGTGTCCTGCTGGAACACCCGGATCTCGCGGACCATGCCGTCGGCGAAGGAGAACAGTTCCACCACGTCGACCGTGGCGTGCCGCCCCGATTCCTTGGCCGTCCAGGTCTGGGTGGTCAACTGCACCACCGATTCCTCGGAGCCGAAGATGCGCGGATTGTCGATACTGCGCTCCCAGTACCGTCCGAACGACTCGCCCATGGCGGCCACCCCGGCATGTCCGTGGTAGCTGCCGCCGTGTGGCAGTGAGGCCGGTTGTTCGATGCGGATGTCGGGGTGGAACAGCGCCAGCGCGCCCGCGCCGTCACCGGCGGCGAAGCGGCGCGACAACTCCGTCACGATCTCCAAGCCGTTGCGCGACGCGGTGCCGCGCGGTGAATCATGCTGTGGGCTCATCGGATTCGGCCCCCTCGATCACCGGGAAGAATCCCTTGACCGTGCCCTCGCTGATCAATGTGACGGCCCGGTCGCGGTCGGCCTTCTTGGCGGTGCCGTGCCGGGTTTCCAGGGCCTGCATCAGTGCCATGCCCATCACCGCGCGGGCGGAGATGTCGGGCGACTCGAAGGGGAATCCGTAACGATCCTCGACCTCGCGCCACGCCTCGGCGAGCCGGTCCATGGCGACCGCGAAATTCTCCCGGTAGAACCGCCGGGCCACCTGTGGATCGCCGAACAGCACCAGGCCCAGGAGCGGCAGCACCTCGTCGAGCGTCGAAATCAGTTGGCGGTACAGACCTTTGAGCGTCTCCAGCTGTCGTTGCGGGGTCAGCGGCTGATCGCGGTCGACGACGGCGGTCGCGGCGACCAGATCGTCGACGGCCGACTTGAGCGGTTCCACCACCGCTTCGAAGAACAGTTGATCCTTACTCTCGAAGTGCCGGTAGATGATTCCCTCGCTGATGCCGCTGTGCTCGGCGATCATCTTGACCGTGGTGCCGTTCATATCGCCGGTCTCGCTGAAGGCGCGGCGCGCGGCGGCCAGGATCGAACTCTTGCGCGCCTCGGCGGTGAGCCGGCGCCGTACCGGCGGTGCGCCATTGGCGGGGGTGGGCGGGATCGTGGAACTCCCGGTCGTCGTGGTTCTGGCCACGAGTCCTCCTCGTTTCCGGGCCGACGCCGGTGCCGATCGGCGTTGTTAGTGGGTACACACTTTATCCTAATGCGCTCGCGACGGCATCCACCGCTCGGCGTGATCACGGCGATCTCTCCAGGTAGAACCGGGTTCTCGCATTTCCTTGCGGAGTAAGTAATCACCTACTAAGCTCCGAGGTGACCGTCCTTCGGGTCCGGAGTTTCGGGTGGAGTGTGTTATGGACAGGCAAGCGCTGGAACACAGCCTCGCGCGCCGATTGCTCGACCACATCGACGAGGGCACCACCGATCTGGCGCCGGAAATCCTCGAGTTGCCGACCGATATCTATTCGACCCAGCGGCATGCCGAGGAATTCGACGTCCTGTTTCGCGGCCACCCTCTGGTGCTGTGCCTGTCGGGCGCGCTTCCGCACGCGGGCACCTACCGCACTGTCGACCTGTGCGGCGTCCCGATCCTGTTGACCCGCAACGACGAAGGCCACGTCCGCGCCTTCGCCAACGCCTGCCGCCACCGCGGCGTGCGAGTGGTCGACGGCGGCGGCGCCCGCAGCCGATTCGCCTGCCCGTTCCACTCGTGGACCTACGATCTCGACGGCCGCCTGGTCGCCGTGCCCGTGGACGACGCCTTCACCGGAATGTGCCTGGAGCGCAAGGGACTTGTCGAACTGCCCGTCAGCGAGGGGTACGGGCTGATCGTCGGATCGCTGCGCCCGGGGCCTGCCGTGGACATCGACGAATATCTCGGCCCCGGCCTGGCCGACGAACTGGCGGTGCTCGAGTTCGCGGACTGGGAGTTGTATGGCGAACCGCACGTGCACCGCGTGGGGGCCAACTGGAAGGTCACCCTCGACACCTTCCGTGAGAACTACCACTTCCGCTTTCTGCACCGCCGGACCCTGGCGAAATACGCCTACGGTGGCGTGCTGACCTTCGACCCGTTCGGCCGGCATCTGCGCAATTGCTCCGCACTGCGCTCGATCGACGAACTGCGCGAGCTGCCCGACGAGCAGTGGGGCGACGTGATGGGCCATATCAGCCTGCAGTACGCGCTGTTTCCGAACACCAGCCTCACCTTCGACAGCCGGCACGTGGAGCTGTGGCAGATCGTCCCGGTCGACGCGAACTCCTCCGAAGTCGTGCACAGCACATATCTGCGGCCCGGTCTGAGCGAGTCCGAACGGGGCAAGGCCGTGGAGATGGCCCCCTGGATCTGCGAGACCGTGGTCGACGGGGAGGACTTCTGGGTGGCGGCGCGGACCGAGCCCGGTATCCGGGCAGGCGTGCTGGACACCATCGTGTTCGGCCGCAACGAGCCCGCCCCCCAGCATCTGCACCGCGGTTTCGAGGACGCGCTGGCCGTCGCCCGCCGGGCGTGAGAATGCCCGACCCCCTTGCCGATTCACACTCCCCGGGAGGACCCATGGATCTGTTGCTGCGCCGCGCCTGGCTGGTGGACGGAAGTGGCGACCCCGGCAGGGCCGCCGAGGTGGGAATCACCGGGGACCGCATCACCGCCGTCGGCGCGCCCGGCGAGCTGACGCCGGGACCGGACACGCGCATCGTCGATCTCGACGGGCTCACCCTCACACCGGGTTTCATCGATATCCACACCCACTACGACGCGCAGATCCTCTGGGACGGCGATCTCACGCCCTCCTGCTGGCACGGTGTCACCACCGTGATCATGGGCAATTGCGGTTTCGGGGTGGCGCCGACCCGGCCGCCGCATCGCGAAATCATCGTGCGCACACTGGAAAACGTCGAGGGTATGTCGATGGAGGCGCTGAATGCCGGCATCGACTGGTGCTTCGAGACCTTCCCGCAGTATCTCGATGCCCTCGAGCGGCGCCGCAAGCGGCTCAATGTCGGTGCGTTCCTGGGACATACGCCCCTGCGGCTGTTCGTCCTGGGCGGAGAGGAACGCGCCGCCACCCCCGCGGAACTCGACACCATGCGCGCGCTGGTCCGTGAGGCGGTGACCGCCGGTGCGGTCGGACTGTCCACCTCCCGCCAACCGGCCCATCAGGGTGCGTTCGGCCGCCCGGTGCCCAGTCGCTTCGCCGAGGTCGACGAGGTCGACGCGCTGGCGGCGGAACTGGGCGCGGTGGGCAAGGGCATCCTGCAGGTGTCGATCGGGCCCGGCATGTTCGTCAACCAGTTCTCGGATCTGTCCGTGCGCTACGGCATTCCGGTCACCTGGACAGCGCTGGTGGCGCGCGCCGACAAACCCGGCGCCGCCATGCGCACGGTGGAGCGCGGCGGTGCGCTGCCCGGTGAGGTGTACCCGCAGATCGCCTGCCGGCCCATCGTGATGCAGGTCAGCCTCGCCGACCCCACGCCGCTGGGGGAGATCGACGAGTGGAAGGAAGTCCTCGCCCGGCCGCGGCAGGAACGCGCCGCGCTCTACCGGGACGCGGCATGGCGGGAGCGGGCCCGCCCGGCGACGCTGGCCGCATGGGCGCATCGGTGGCCCAAGGTCGCCGTGGAGGAAACCGTCGCCGATCCCGCCGCGGTGGGAATCCCGTTGGACCGCTTGGCCGCCGAGCGTGGTACCACCGCCTTCGACCTGATGCTCGACGTCGCGCTCGCCGACGGGATGTCGACGCGCTTCCGCGTGGTCCTCGACAACGACGGCGACGACGAGATCGGTGATCTGCTCGCCGACAAGCGCACCATCCTGGGCCTGTCCGATGCGGGCGCGCACGCCAGTCAGCTCTGCGACGCCTGCTACTCCACCCATCTGCTGGGACATTGGGTGCGCGAGCGCAAGGCCATCGGGCTGGAAGACGCGGTGTGGCGCCTGACCGGTCAGCCCGCGCACGCCTTCCGCATCCGCGAGCGCGGGCTGATTCGCGAGGGGTATTTCGCCGACCTGGTGGCCTTCGATCCCGCGACCGTCGGAACGACCCCGATCGAGCGGGTGCACGATCAGCCCGGGGGAGCGGATCGGCTCGTCGTGCGCAGCACCGGCGTCGCGCACATGTGGGTCAACGGCGTCCAGACGCGCCGTGACGGAGTGGATGTGGCCGACACGGCTGCGGGGCGGCTGCTGCGTAGCTGATCGAGTCGTTCCGGCGTGCCAAAGGGGCCGGCGAATATCGCTCGGCCCCTTCGGCATTCGCTGCGCGGCACCGGCGCGAACGGTCAATCCGTATCGATCCACACGGATTTGACCTCGAGGTATTCCTCCAGCGAATGCGGTCCCATCTCGCGTCCGTATCCGCTCATCTTGTATCCGCCGAACGGCACCGCCGGATCGAACAGCAGCATGGTGTTGACCCAGACGGTGCCGGTCCGCAATCGGGCCGCCAGCCGATGGGCGGTGCCGATGTCGCGGGTCCAGATTCCGCCCGCCAGGCCGTAATCGGAATCGTTGGCCCGCTCGGCCACCTCGTCGAGGGTGTCGAACGGCAGCACGCAGGCGACCGGACCGAAGATCTCCTCGCGCGCGATCCGCATCTCGTCGCGCACATCCGCGAATACCGTCGGCTCCACGAAATAGCCGGCGGCGAGATCGCCGATATCGATGCGCGCCCCACCGGCCGTGGTGCGCGCGCCCTCGTCCGGGCCGATCGCCAGGTAATCGCATACGCGGTCGAGTTGCTGCCGGGAGACCAGCGGGCCGATCCGGGTGCGCGGGTCCAGGCTGTTGCCGACGGTGAGCGACCGCGCGAAATCCGACAGGCGGTCGACGAATTCGTCGTAGATCGGCCGCTCGACGAAGATGCGGGTCCCGGCACAACAGGTCTGGCCCGAATTCGAGAACACGCCCATTCCGGCGCCGGGAACCGCCTTCGTCAGATCGGCATCGGCGAAGACCACGTCGGGAGATTTTCCGCCCAGTTCCACCGACACGCGTTTGAGGGTGTCGGCGGAGGATCGGATGATCTCGCGACCCACCGCGGTCGATCCGGTGAACGCGATCTTGTCCACGCCCGGATGCGCGGTCAGCGCGGCGCCGGCGGATTCACCGTCGCCGGTCACGATATTCACCACGCCGTCGGGAATCCCGGTCTCGCTCAACAGTTCTCCGAGCCGCAGCGCGGCCAGGCTCGCCTCCTCGGCGGGTTTGAGCACGAGGGTGCATCCGGTGGCCAGCACCGGGGCGATCTTCCACACCGCGTTGGCGACCGGGCGATTCCACGGCACGATCGCGGCGACGACCCCGACCGGCTCCTTGACCGTATAGCTGAACACCGAGCCCGGAATCGAATTCGGCAGCGTTTCACCGTGAATCTTGGTCGCCCAGCCCGCGTAGTACCGCAACACCTCGGCTTCCCAGGCGCGCGACCCCGGCCGGCGGCGGCCCAGCGGCGAACCCATATCGAGCGATTCGAGCAGGCGCAGTTCGTCGAAGTGCTCCTGCACCTTGTCCGCGAACGCCCACAGCAGGGCCTGCCGATCGCGCGGGGAGAAGTGCTGCCAGGGGCCCACCAGCGCCGAGCGGGCCGCGGTGACCGCGCGGTCGGCATCGACGGCATCGGCGGCGGCCAGTTCGGCGATCACCGCGCCGGTGGAGGGATCGATGCTGACGAAGGTGCGCCCCGAGGCCGCGGCCTCCCATCGGCCGCCGATCAGCAGGCGTTTGGTGCGACCGTCGAGGAACGCGGGGAGTGAAGCGACTGCTCCGGTGCTTGTCGACATGGAAATCCTTCCTGACCACGGCACATCGAGCGGCCGCCGCCGGACAGGTTGTGAGTAAGAACTTACTAACACATGGTAGGTCACGGCTTCCGGTCATCCGCTAGAAAGTGATCACTTACCCTGTTACTGTGAGTTGGCGCCCACTCGGTGCCCGAGCCGCCAGGGGAAACCATGGAGAAGACAACGCCGAACGGCGTACGCCTGCCCGATGATTGGTGTCTGCGCCAGTTCGACCACCTCGCACCCGAACTCGCCGCCACACTGCCGGAGACGATGGCCCGCATGCGTGAGCTGTGCCCGGTGGCGCACAGCGACCGCTACGGCGGATTCTGGGTGGCCTCCGGATACGAGGAGGTGCTGAGCGTGGCGCAGAACTGGTCGGTGTTCAGCTCCGCGCACGGTCTGTCGGTCACGGGCACCAAGGGGGTGGTGCGCAATCTGCCTGTCGAAGTCGATCCGCCCGAACAGCGCGCCTACAAGAGCCTGATCACCCCGTACTTCACCCCCGCGGCGGTCGCCGACTGGGAACAGCCGACGCGCGATCTGGTCACCCGCCTGCTCGACGGTTTCCTCGCCGCCGGGGAGTGCGAATTCATGAACGCCTTCGCGCGGCCGCTGCCCAGTCTGGCCTTCTTCGAACTCGCCATCGGCGCGCCCGCCGACGAACTCGATACGGTGTCGCGACTGGCTTCTCGGTCATCGATTCCGAATCATCCCGAATCGCGCGAATGCTGGAAGGGCTTGTACGCCTGGGTCAAAGGCTTTCTCGCCGCCCGGCGCGAGCAACCGCCGCGCGGAGATGTGGTCGATGCGGTGCTGGCCGCCGAGATCGACGACGTGCCGCTGACCGAGGACGAAACCATCGGAGCGGTACAACTTCTCATCCTCGGTGGGCTCGAAACCACCGCCGGTGCGCTCGGACTGATGGTGGAGCGGTTCTGCCGCGAACCGGAGATCCCGCAGTTGCTGCGCGAACGCCCCGAGCTCATGCCGAAGGCCGTCGAGGAACTGCTGCGGCTGGATTCGCCGTTCGTCTCGGTGGGCCGCACCGCGGTGCGCGACACCGAATTGGCCGGCCACGTCATCGAATCCGGTGACAAGATGCTCATCCACTGGGCCTCGGCCAATCGTGACGCCGGCGAATTCCCGGATCCGGACCGATTCGACCCGACCCGGACTCGCAACCGCCACTTCGCCTTCGGCGCCGGCCCGCATCGCTGTGCGGGCTCCAACCTGGCCCGTTTGAACCTGCGCGTGGCGCTCGAGGAGATCGTGCGGCGCATGGATCACATCGCCGTCCGGGACGGGGCGGAGATTCGGTATCACGCCGGTCTCACCCGTTCGCCCCTGAGCCTGCCGATCACCTTCGTCGCCCGCGAACCCGATCGAACCTAGCACCGGCTGTGGCTCCCGGCGGCGAAAAGCCCCTTCGCACTTGGTCGTTGATGGGAAGCCGCTGCGGTTGACGCGGTTTCGCCGAACCGTTTAGGTAAGCATCATGCGAATCGGCGGTGCGGGAATTCTCGACGTGCTCGGTAGCCGACGGACGGCGGTGGCGGTACTCGCGACGATCACCGGCTTCTACTACTTGTTCGTCGCGATCACCAACTGCACCGACACCGTCACCAATCGCCGCGGCGTGGCCGCCGTGCTTTCGATGCGGGCCACGATCCACAATCCGGGCACCGACTGGCGTGCCCTCACCAACGGCGACATCGCGCTCGTCGTCTACATCCTCGTGGTGATCTGGGAGTTCTCGATCGCTCTCGTGCTGCTCGTCGCCGCGGCCTGCTGGCTGCGGGAGCTGAGCGGGCGGCCACGCCGGGTGCCGGTGCGACCCGGCACCGCGGCGAAGCTGTCCAGTATCGGCTGGACGATGGCGGTGCTGCTGTTCGCGGGGGCGTTCCTGACCGTCGGCGGGGAGTGGTTCCGGATGTGGGCGAACAAGGAGGTCAACGCCTCCTCGGCGGCGTTGCAGAACTTCCTGATCGCGGGCATCGGCCTGGTGCTGGTACATCTGCCCGACTCGGCGCCGCGTGCCGCCGCGCCGTCGGAATGAGTTGCGGCTGTGCGGGAACAGTGTCCGCGCGGCCGGGGTTGCAGCGCGTATGGAACTCGACACCGCGCTCGACTTCGCCCGTACGACCTCGCGGTCCGTCCTGACCACCCTGCGCCGCAACGGGCGTCCACAGCTGTCGAACGTCACCCACTGGGTCGCCCCCGACGGCATCATCCGGATCTCCATCACGGCGGACCGGGCCAAATACGCCAATCTGCGCCGGGAGCCGTGGGCGGCCCTGCACGTCACCCGTGACGACTTCTGGGGCTACGCCGTCCTGGAGGCCGATGTCGAACTGACCCCGGTGGCCGCGACCGCCGACGACGCCACCGTCGAGGAGCTGATCGCCTACTACCGGGCGCTCAGCGGCGAGCATCCGGACTGGGCGGACTATCGCCGCGCGATGGTCGCCGACCGCCGGGTGATCGCGCGTCTGCGTCCCACCCGCGCCTACGGCATGCTGCCCTGAGGCCTGCGCTCGCCGGACGTGGGCAGACCCTCAGGAATCCATTGCGGCGCGCGCTTTTCCATGAAGGCACGCATTCCCTCCCGCGGTTCCGGCGAGGTTTCCAGGGCAAGGAACATGGTCTGATAGTCGATGCTGCCGTAGCGCTCGTTCAGCATGCGTTTCACCTGGGCGCGGGCCTGCGGTGCGGTCTGCAGGATTTCGGAGACGGCCGCGACGGCCTCCTCGCGCAGCCGCTCGTGCGCCACCACCCGGCTGATGACGCCGAGTCGCCGCGCTTCGTCCGCGTCGAATCGCCGCGCCGACAACAGCAGATCCCGAGCCACCGCCACGCCGACATGGGCGGGCAGCACCGCGGCGTAGGTGGCGTCGGGAATGCCGCGCAGTAGCTCCGGCACCCGGAACACCGCCCGCTCGCTGGCGACCGTGATATCGGACATCATCGCGATGAGCAGACCGCCCGCTTGACAGATCCCGTTCACCGCCGACACCACCGGAGCGCGGCTGTCACGGATGGCGAGGAAGGGCAGCACATCCTGACCCGACAGCTCCGGCGGCAACGCATCCCCGGGCTCGGCGCGCCCGCCCAGGTCGCCGCCCGGCGCGAACACGTCATCGGTCCCGGTGATGATCAACGCCGCCAGATTCGGATCCGAATTGACCAGGTGCACCGCACGTTTGATGCCGAAATACATCGCCGGCGTCAGCGCGTTGCGTGCTGCGGGCCGGTCGATCACGCACCATCCGATCACGCCGTCGCGCTCGAATCGCAGCCCCGCCGCACCGAGATCGTCAGTCATGGAGTAAGAATATCAATCTCACTTATTGGATATTCCATTCTCACCCGGGCGACTCGACTTCACCGGCGCATAACCTTGCGGCAACGTTGGGCATGCATGCTGGCACCCTCCGCTGATCGAAAGGTAAGACCCGAATGGACTTTCTGACTGTGCTCGTGGACATGTTGGCTGCGCTGGGGGCCAGCGGTAGCGCGGGCTGACCACCCATCACGACACAACCCGGCCCATCACATCACGGATGTGGTGGGCCGCAGGCGTTCCGGGGACAGTTTCGAGCATCGCTCACCGCGCGGGACGAGATCATCCGGTCAGAAAGGCGACGGCCTGGTCGGCGACGGCGTCCGGCGGCCGGTCGGCGTGCAGGATGAGGCCGCGTTCGGCGGGTTCGAGCGGTTCGAGTGTCGCGAGCTGGGATTCGAGCAGCGACACCGGCATGTAGTGGCCGTGGCGGTGGGAGATGCGTTCGCTGAGGGTTTCCCGGTCGGCGACCAGGAGCAGGAAGACGGTCTCCGGCGCGGCGGAGCGCAGGATGTCGCGGTAGCGGCGTTTGAGCGCCGAACAGGCGACCACGCCGCCGTCTCCGCGGAGATGGCGGTCGCGCAGCCAGTGGCTCACCGACATCAGCCAGGGTTCGCGATCGGCGTCGCTCAGCGCGATGCCGGCGGTCATCTTGGCGATATTGGCCGGCGGATGGAAGTCGTCCGCGTCGGCGAACGGCAGGTCGAGCCGTGCGGCGAGCAGCCGGGCCGTCGTGGTCTTGCCGGTTCCCGACACTCCGGTCACGACGACGCAGGGCGGGACCGTCCGGCGGGGCGTCTGCGCGGGCACAGGTGATCATTCGCTGTGATCGGCGCCGGCCGGTCCCTGCGACCCGGCCGGATACTCGTCGAGCGGCACCACATCGCGCGACCACGCCGACAGGATCGGAGTCACCACGCGCCAGGCCTGTTCGGCCTCGTCCGCGCGGATCGAGAGGGCCGGGTCACCGTTCAGTACGTCGAGCAGGAGCCTGCCGTAGGCCGGCAACTCCGGCGGTTGCACCTGAGCGGTCAGAGTGAGCGGCACCAGGGTCCCGGCGGTGGCGCCGACGGCCGTCAGACCGAGCGACAGGCTTTCGGGGTCGAGCCCGAACCGCAGCACATTGGGCTCCGGCGTTCCCTGATGGCCGAAGGGCATATGCGGGACCGGGCGGAAATGGACGGCGACCTCGTTCCGATCGGTCCCGAGTGCCTTGCCGCTGCGGAGCACGAAGGTCGTTCCCGACCACCGCCAGCTGTCCAGCGTCAGTTCGACCTCGGCGAAGGTCTCGGTCCGGCGACGCGGGTCGACGCCCTCCTCGTCGACGTAGGAAGGAACGTCGCGATCGCCGATCCGTCCCGCGAGATACCGTCCGCGACGCGTGCGGGCGGCGACATCGGCATCGGTCAGCGGACGCACCGAGCGCAGCACATCGACCTTGCGGTCGCGCAGGTCCCGTTCGGACAGCGTGATCGGGGGTTCCATGGCGATCAGGCACAGCAATTGCAGCAGATGGTTCTGCACCATGTCCTTGAGCGCGCCGACGTGGTCGTAGTATCCGGCCCTGCCCTCGAGGGTGAGGGTTTCGTCCCAGACGATCTCCACCTTGGCGATATGCGCGCTGTTCCAAATGGATTCGAGGACGCGATTGGCCAGCCTGCTGCCGAGCAGATTCTGCACCGTGGTCATGGCGAGGAAGTGGTCCACGCGGAAGACGGCTCGCTCGGGCACCAGATCGGCCAGTAGCCGATTCAGTTTCTCGGCACTGTCGAGGTCTTCGCCGAACGGTTTCTCGAGCACGATCCCGCTGCCTGCGGGCAGTCCCACCTCGTGCAGGGTCGTGATCGCGGCGGGAAACACCGCCGGGGGCAGGGCGAGGTAGACCGCCACCGGACCGTCGCCGGCGATCGCCGCCGCCACCTCGTCGGCGTTCTGGATGTCGGCCCTGCGGTACCGCGTCGCGGCGGCGACCGCCTTCCGGGCGTCGGGCGGCGCCTCCGCGGCATGGTCCTCGAGTTGGGCTACCACCCACTCGTGGAACTCTTCGTCGCTGCGGCCCTTGCGATCGGCGCACACCATCTCGAAACGGCTGTCCAGATGCCCGGCCTGGAACAGGGCGGCCACGGCCGGCAAGAGGTAGCGCCCAGCGAGATCACCGGTGCCGCCGAAGACGGCCAGACGCGTGATCATGTCGCACCTGCCTTCGCTCGCGCGAGTTTCACCCCGCTGGAAATGATGCCGATATGACTGAACGCCTGCGGAAAATTACCCATGAACGTGCCGGTCGTCGGGTCGATCTGCTCCGCGAGCAGGCCGACGGTGCTCGCGCGGGCACACAGGGAGGTGTAGAGCCGCTCGGCGTCCTCGAGCCGTCCCTGCGCGGTGAGGTTGTCGACCATCCAGAAACTGCACAGGACGAACGCGCCCTCGTTGCCGGGCAGGCCGTCCGGTGATTCGTCGTGCAGGTAGCGATACAGCAGTCCGTCGCCGGCTCCGAGCCGATCGGCCACCGCCTCGGTCGTCGCCGTCATGCGTGGATGATCGGCGGGCACGACGCGGCGCAGCGGCAGCGCCAGCAAACTCGCATCCAACTCGCCGCCACCGTCCAGATGGGCACTGAGGGTGTGGGCCCGCTCGTCCCACGAGTTCTTGAGGATCGCCTCGCGGATCTCGTTCGCGGTACTGCGCCACATCGCGACGGGACCCGGCAGGTCGAATCGTTCCCCGATCGACGCGGCGCGGTGCAGTGCCACCTGGCACAGCGCCGCGGAATAAGTGAAAACCCGGCCCGGGCTGCGCACTTCCCAGATGCCCTGGTCCGGCTCCTGCCACGATCGGCCCGCGGCCTCCGCCAGATCCGACAGATTCGACCACAGCAGCGGCTGCAACTCACCGCCGGTGCGCAGCCATTGGTCGGCGCAGTCGAGGATCTCGCCGTAGACGTCGTGCTGGCGCTGGTCGGTGGCTCCGTTGCCCCAGCGCACCGGCCCGCTTCCGCGGTAGCCCTCCAGGCCGGTGTCCACCATCTCGTCCGGAACCGGATCGCCGTCGATGTCGTACATGATGCGTGGCTCGCCGCTGCGCTCGAACGCGTCGAGCACCCAGCCCAGGAAGGCGTCGGCCTCGTTGCGGAAACCGATGCGGCGCAAGGCATAGACGGCATACGACGCGTCGCGGATCCAGACGTAGCGATAGTCCCAGTTGCGGACGCCGCCGATGGGCGCCGGCAGCGACGAGGTGGGTGCCGCCACGACGGATCCGCTCACCCAGTGGTCGCAGAGTTTGAGCGTGATCGCGGAGCGCCGGACCAGTGCCTGCTCGGGACCGTCGTAGACACACGTCCGCATCCACGAGCGCCAGGCGTCGGCGGTGTGGCGCAGCATCGCCGCGGCGTCGAAGCGATGGTGGCGGTGGAAGCGCCCCCACGACAGCACGAGCTCCAGCCGCTCGCCCTGGACCAGGTCGAAGGTGGTGTGCACGCCGTCCAGCGGCCGGTCGGCGCGCAGATGCAGCCGCAGGTTCGGTTGCGAGGCGACCCGGATCTCCAGCCCGCTGAGCACCGGCCGCAACTGCGCACCCCCCTGCGGCGCGATCTCGACCGCCACCCGGACGTGCCCGCTGACGACGATCGCGGAGCGAACCAGTTCCGAGCGATCGGCGGGCGCGTCGTCGCCGAGATCGGAGCCGGGGCGCACCACCATGGCGTCGGTCACTCGGAGAACGCCGGTGGCGCTGCGCAATTCGGTTTCCAGCACGCCGGTGTCCGGCTGATAGCGCTGGCGACCTTCCAAAGGATCGGCCGGCGCGACGGTGAAGTGGCCGCCGCGGGCATGGTCGAGCAGCCCGCAGAACAGCGGTTGGGTGTCGAAGCGCGGCAGGCACAGCCACGGGATCGAACCGTCCATCCCGACCAGCGCGGCCGTCGTACCGTCTCCGATCAGACCGTAGTCCTCCAGCGGGAGATACCCGTCGCTCCGGTGGATCGGCCGGAACGGTGGATCGGGATCGTGCACGCCACCCCCTTCCACGAGTGGAACGCCCGGCGACAACTAGAGGGAAGGCTATCAGCTGGCATCCGGTGGGAAACCGGAACAGAGCGGCCGATACCTGCCTGAAACCACGAATAATCGACTGGCTGGCTAACGCAGGCTTTCCCGGCGGGACGCACAGGCCGAAGGGCGGCCGGAGGCTCGGGGGTGTGGGATGCGGTGCTGACTGCCCGTCGGCGTGCGAGGCTCGCCCGGCGACCGACCTTCCGCAAAAATTCCTGGGTGTTTAGCCGTCGAAGCGAGTGGGTAACCACAGTCCAACCCGGAATATACGCAGGTCAGAGTGGTAAAGCGCCCCCGGCAGGAATCGAACCTGCGACCTAGGGATTAGAAGGCCCTTGCTCTATCCAACTGAGCTACGGAGGCATGGCAGTACCAAACACCATGCCCGGTTTAGGGCAGCGTGTCCAGCGAGTTGATTATAGCGAGCGTCCAGATCGGTGCTGGTCATCGACAACGCCGTGGACGACTGTCGCCCTCGTCACAGCGAGCGGGGCGGATTCGGGCCGGGAAGGCTGTGAGGTGGGCCGCCAACTACGCTGAATAGTATGTCGTCACCGCAGGACCCGCCCGTCGAAGCCGACCCCCAGGCCGTGCGGCCGGAGGCGACGGCGTTCCCGGTGCTGGCGGTGGTGGCGGTAGGTCTGACCGCGCTGGTCGCGCCGATCGTGGTGAGTCTGTCCGCGGCGCAGGCGCTGACTCTGCTCGGCATTCCCGACCCCGGCCCGCTGACTACCTACGGCCTGCCCGCAGTGCGGGCGGTGGCCGATTTCTCGGCCGCGATCGCGGTCGGGTCGCTGCTGTTCGCGGCCTTCCTGTGCCCACCGCAGCGCGATGGTCTGCTCGATGTCGGCGGTTACCGGGCCCTGCGTCGCGCCGGGATCGCGGCGCTGGCCTGGGCGGTGACCTCGGCTCTGCTGGTGCCGTTGACGCTGTCGGACACCACCGGCCAGCCCGTGCGCTCGGTGTTGCGGCCCGATCAGATCTGGCATGCCATCGGCAAGGTCGATGTCGCGGGATCCTGGCGCGCCACCGCGATCATGGCGATTCTGCTCGCCATCGGCTGCCGGCTGGCCTTGCGCTGGGGCTGGACACCCGTATTGTTCGCCTGGTCGCTGCTGTGCCTGATTCCGGTTGCGCTGACCGGACATTCGTCGTCGGGTGGCGCCCACGATGTGGCGACGAACAGCCTGATCCTGCATCTGGTCGGCATGGCCGTGTGGGTCGGCGGACTGTTCGCGGTCCTCGCCTATGCCATGCGCGGTGGAAAGTACACCGGTCTCGCCGCACGACGATTCTCCCTGGTGGCGACGTGCGCGTTCGCGGTCGTCGCGGTGTCGGGTGTGCTCAACGCCTGGGTGCGGGTGCCGTGGGACGAACTGTTCACCACCACCTACGGCCGGTTGGTGATCGCGAAAACGGTCGCACTCTGCCTGCTCGGTGTCGCCGGATTCCTCCAGCGCCGCCGCGCCCTTCCGGCGCTGGCGGACAATCCCCGCGACCGCTCGGCCTTGATCAGTTACGCCGGAGTCGAGATCTTGATCTTCGCGGCCACGATCGGCCTGGCTGTCGGGCTCGGCCGCACCCCGCCGCCGGATCTCAAACGGGTGCCCTCGCCCGCGGAGGTCGAACTCGGCTACAACCTCGCCGGGCCGCCGACCGTCGGCCGCATCCTGTTCGACTGGCGCTTCGACATCATGTTCGGCACCCTCGCCATCGTGCTGGCGGTGCTGTATCTGGTGGGCGTGCGGCGCCTGCGCGCACGTGGCGACGCCTGGCCGGTGGGGCGGACCGTGGCGTGGCTGTGCGGTTGTGCGGTGCTGCTGATCGCGACGAGTTCCGGGGTGGGCCGGTACGCCCCGGCCATGTTCAGCGTGCATATGGCCCAGCACATGCTGCTGTCGATGCTCGCGCCGGTGCTGTTCGCACTCGGGGGCCCGGTGCTGCTGGCTCTGCGCGCCCTGCCCGCCGCCGGCCGCGACGCACCGCCCGGGCCGCGGGAATGGGTGCTGGCCGCGGTACACAACCCGGTCTCGCGTTTCCTGACCCAGCCGGCTGTCGCTGCGGCGTTGTTCATCCTCGGCTTCTACGCGCTGTATCTGGGCGGCATCTTCGATGCGGTGGTCGGCGAGCACGGCGCCCATCTGGCCATGAATCTGCACTTCCTGGTGTCGGGCTACCTGTTCTACTGGGTCGTTCTCGGTATCGACCCCAAACCGCGCCAGGTCCAGCCGCTCACGAAGGTCGGCATGGTGTTCGGATCGCTTCCGTTCCACGCCTTCTTCGGCGTCGCGCTGATGAGCATGACCACGGTGATGGGCGAGTGGTTCTATCGCGGGCTCGGATTGAGCTGGAACACCGATCTGCTCGGCGATCAGCGCACCGGCGGCGGGCTGGCCTGGGCCAGCGGTGAGATTCCGCTGGTCCTGGTGATGCTGGCGCTGCTGGTGCAGTGGTCGCGCAGCGACAACCGCACGGCCAAGCGCTTCGACCGGGCCGCCGAGCGCGACCACGACGCCGCCCTCGCCGCGCACAACGCCATGTTCGCCGAACTGGCCAAACGTGACCGCGAGGTGAAACCGTGACCGAGGCGCCCGCGCAGATTCCGCGCCTTTTTCGCGCCGATATCCGGGCCGCCCGCGAGCGGCTGGGTAACGACGTGCGGGTCACGCCCGTATTCCACACCGAGGTGGCCGGTCCCGAGGGGCCGGTCAAGGTCACTCTGAAGCTCGAACATCTGCAGTACGGCGGCACGTTCAAGGTGCGGGGCAGCCTCAACGCGCTGCTGCAGTCGGAGGACGACGGCCGGCCGGTGGTGATCGCCTCCGGTGGCAATGCGGGGATCGCCGCGGCGCTGGCCTGCGCGTTGCGCGGCCGCGCCTGTACCGTCGTCGTCCCGGAAACCGCACCGCACACCAAGGTCGCGGCGATGTGGGGATACGGCGCGGAAGTGCTGTGGCACGGAACGACCTATGCCGAATCCAAACGCCACGCCGACGCGGTGACCGCGGAGCGGAACGCGCTGCAACTGCACGCCTACGATCTGCCGGCGGTGGTTGCCGGGGCCGGTGTGGTGGGGCTCGAGATCGAGCGTCAGGTGCGCGGACGGCCGCCGGTGCTGATGGCGGTCGGCGGCGGGGGCCTGATGGCCGGTATCGCGATCGCGCTCGGCCCGCGCTCACGAGTGATCGGCGTCGAACCCAAGGGCGCGCCGACGCTGTACGCGGCGCTGTCGGCGGGGCGCCCGGTCGATGTGCCGGTCGACAGCATCGCGGCGGATGCGCTGGGCGCCAGCAGGATCGGCGATATCGCGCTCGATACCGCGATTCGCTACGGCGTCGGCTCGGTCCTGGTGGGCGACGACGCGATCGCGATGGCACGCGAATATCTGTGGCGGGAATTCCGGCTGGTCGTGGAGCCGGCGGGCGCGGTCGCCCTGGCCGCGGTACAGAGTGGGGCCTATGTCCCGGAGCCCGGCGAGCGGCCGGTGATCGTGCTGTGCGGCGCCAATACGGACGTGAGCAACCTCTGACCACGTGGACTCCGGAACGGGGCCTGTTCACACCCAGGCGAGTTGTCCACATATTCGCATCCGGGGCTGGTGAGGCGTCGCGGCATCGGCGACGCTGAGTAGGTCACGTCGGCCGAGGGCGCCGCGGACGGGGGCGCAGTCGAATCGCGAAGGGGACAACCATGTACGAGGCGAATACCGCCGTTATCGGCACCGTCGTCACACATCCCGTACGGCGGAGCCTGCCGGGTGGTGAACAGGTGATCAGCTTTCGGATGGCCAGCAATGCTCGCCGCTTCGATCGCGATACCGGCGGATGGGTGGACAGCGGCACCCTGTTTCTGACGGTGACCTGCTGGCGCCGCCTGGTGGAGGGGGTCGACGCGTCCATCCGTCGAGGGGATCCGATCATCGCCTACGGTCAGCTGCGCACCAACGAGTACCGGACCAGGGAAGGTGTGCAACGCCACGATCTCGAGATGCGAGCCGCCGCGCTGGGGCCCGACCTGGGCCGCTGTGCCGCTCCGGTGCTGCGGCGGGGCGGCGCCCGGAACTCCGGCCCGGACCTACACGTTGTCCCCGAAGGGGACGACGCGGTGCCACAGGCGCCGCCGGGCGAGTCCGGACCTGCCACGGGCGAGGGATCGACTACGGTCGAGCCGGTCTCCGCGGCGGCCGCCGACGCCGGATGACTACCGTTACCTCTGCTCCGCTCGCGCGGTCCTCCGTTTCGACCCACTGGTTCCGACACCGATAGGCTTTCCTACATGGCTGAGTTCATTTACCAGATGAAGAAAGTTCGCAAGGCGCATGGCGACAAGGTCGTCCTCGACGATGTGACCTTGAACTTCCTTCCGGGCGCCAAAATCGGCGTCGTCGGTCCGAACGGCGCCGGTAAATCGAGCGTGCTGAAGATCATGGCCGGACTGGACCAGCCGAACAACGGTGACGCCTTCCTGGCGCCCGGAGCCACGGTCGGCATCCTGCAGCAGGAGCCGCCGCTGAACGAGGAGAAGACCGTCCGCGGCAACGTGGAGGAAGGCCTCGGCGAGATCAAGGTGAAGCTGGACCGCTTCAACGAGATCGCCGAACTCATGGCCACCGACTACTCCGACGAGCTCATGGATGAAATGGGCAAGCTGCAGGAGGACCTGGACCACGCCGACGCGTGGGATATCGACTCCCAGCTCGAGCAGGCCATGGACGCACTGCGCTGCCCGCCGCCGGACGAGCCGGTCGGCAACCTCTCCGGCGGTGAGCGCCGCCGGGTGGCGCTGTGCAAGCTGTTGCTGAGCAAGCCTGATCTGCTGCTGCTCGACGAGCCCACCAACCACCTCGACGCCGAGAGCGTCAACTGGCTCGAACAGCATCTGGCCCAGTACCAGGGTGCGGTCCTCGCGGTCACGCACGACCGGTACTTCCTGGACAATGTCGCCGGCTGGATCCTCGAGCTCGACCGCGGCCGGGCCTACCCCTACGAGGGCAACTACTCCACCTACCTGGAGAAGAAGGCCGAGCGACTCGAGGTTCAGGGCAAGAAGGACCAGAAGCTGCAGAAGCGGCTCAAGGAGGAGCTGGCCTGGGTGCGTTCGGGCGCCAAGGCTCGCCAGGCCAAGAACAAGGCCCGCCTCGGTCGCTACGAGGAGATGGCCGCCGAAGCGGAGAAGATGCGCAAGCTGGACTTCGAGGAGATCCAGATTCCGCACGGCCCGCGCCTGGGCAATGTGGTGGTCGAGGTCGAGCACCTGGACAAGGGGTTCGGCGACCGGCAGCTGATCAAGGATCTGTCGTTCACCCTGCCGCGCAACGGCATCGTCGGCGTGATCGGCCCGAACGGTGTCGGTAAGTCGACGCTGTTCAAGACGATCGTCGGACTCGAGCAGCCCGACAGCGGCGAGGTCAAGGTCGGCGACACGGTGAAGCTGAGCTATGTCGACCAGAACCGCGCCGGCATCGACCCGAAGAAGACGGTCTGGCAGGTGGTCTCCGACGGGCTCGACTACATCGAGGTCGGCAATCAGGAGATGCCTTCGCGCGCTTATGTTTCCGCCTTCGGCTTCAAGGGCCCGGATCAGCAGAAGCCGGCCGGTGTGCTGTCCGGTGGTGAACGCAACCGCCTGAACCTGGCGCTGACCCTCAAGCAGGGCGGCAACCTGATCCTGCTCGACGAGCCCACCAACGACCTCGATGTGGAGACTCTCGGCTCGCTGGAGAACGCGCTGGAGAACTTCCCCGGCTGCGCCGTCGTCATCTCCCACGACCGGTGGTTCCTCGACCGCACGTGTACCCACATCCTCGCGTGGGAGGGCGACGACTCGAATCCGGCCAAGTGGTTCTGGTTCGAGGGCAACTTCGAGGCATACGAGGCCAACAAGGTCGAGCGCCTGGGCCCGGAGGCGGCCCGTCCGCACCGCGTTACTCACCGTAAGCTGACTCGCGACTGACCTTTCGGCTCGCGCAGTCGACCGACCACCCGGACGTGCGTCAATCTCTCAGGGGCGCAACGTCATCGCGGCCTACCCGGGTCTCGGCGTAGGCTGCGAACACGGGCGTACCAACCGGCCCGTTCGAGGTAGCTGAGCGTCGCCGAGGGTTTAGAAGGAATACACCCCGGCGCCTCGGCTACCCAGCTACTCTCGACCCCGGCGTCACTTTGTTGCGGAACCGAATCCGAGGGAGTTGGCGAAAAAAATGACGGTCTCGTCCGAATTGTCCAGTAAAGCGTGGGCGGAGAGTCTGCCGGAGCCGCTGCGGGGAGAACTCGCAACGCTCGAATCGGCGTACTTCCGTCACGTGGATGCCGGCGATGTGGACTGTGCGATCACCGGAAGTTCGGCGCTGGTCTTCCGAAGGCATCTCGAACTGGGCCTGCAACGTCCCCCGGGCGCGGCGCGCGTGCGGGTGTACCACCCCGACGACGGCAGCGGCATCGGGGCGGCGGTGCAACTGGTCACCGACGATATGCGTCTGCTCGTCGAATCGGTGGCTTCGGCCCTGACCCGGATCGGCGCCACCGTCAGCGAAGTGATCCATCCGATCTTCGAGGTGATGCGCGACGACGAGGGACGGCTGCATTCCGCGGCCCCGCACGAGGTCGACGGCAACGGTGTCACCGGCTTGCGCGAATCCTGGATTCACGTGCAGCTGCATCCGTCCACGAGCCGCGACGTCCTCGAGCGCATCGAGGCCGAGGTGCCCGATGTGCTCACCGACGTACGTCAGGTCATCGGCGATACCGAAGCGATGCGGGCGGTGCAGGATCGCCTCGCCCGCGAGCTGATCCGGACCGCGGATGCGGGATCCTCGCCGTACCCGGTCACGGACCTGGTGGACTGCGCGCATCTGCTCCGCTGGCTGGCAGACGGGCATTTCACCCTCCTCGGCTACGCCCGCTTCCAGCGTCGCCCCGCGACCGGTGCGGAAGCGAAATCCGTTGTCGTGCCGGACAGTTGCCTCGGTGTCCTGCGACCCAACGTCGGGACCGACTTCCAGGTTCCGGGCGACGGCGGCCGGCGTCCGCTGCTGATGCTCACCCAGGGGCTGGTCCCGGCGACGGTGCACCGCTCGGTCTATCCGTATTTCATCGGTGTCGCGGAAACCGACGCCTCGGGCACGGTCGTCGGCGAACATCTGTTCATCGGTGTGTTCACCGTCGCCGCCCTGCACGAGAACGTGCTCGATATTCCGGTGATCGCGCGCCGGGTGCGCACCGTGATCGAACAATGCGGATTCGATCTCGAATCGTTCTCGGGCCAGGCGATGCTCGAGGTGATCCAGTCCTTCCCACGTACGGAGTTGTTCTCCTCGGATATCGACACGATGCGGCGGACCGCCAGCGCCGTGCTCAGCGTGGGCATGCGTCGACAGGTGCGGCTGTTCCTCCGCCAGGATTCCTACGGTCGTTTCGTGGCCGCCATGGTGTATTTGCCGCGCGACCGCTACACCACCCGGGTTCGGCTCGAGATCCAGGACATCCTGGTTCGCGAGTTGGGCGGTGTATCGATCGACTACTCGGCGCGCGTGTCCGAAAACGAGCTCGCCAGCGTGTACTTCACCGTGCATCTGCCCGAACCGGGCACTCGGGTCGATACCTCCGAGGCCAACCGGTTGCGGATTCAGAATATGCTCGCCGAGGCCAGCCGCACCTGGGACGATCATCTGCGCGACGAGGTGGCTCGGTCCACCGTGCTGGATCCCGCTGTCGTGCAACGGTATGCGGCCGCACTGCCCGACGGGTACAAGGAGGATTTCGGACCTTCCCGGGCGCTGGCCGACATCGTGCGGCTGGAGCGCCTCGCCGGCGAGACCATCGATCAGCATCTGTATCGCAGGCCGGACGCCGCGCCCGGGTCATGGCGATTCACTCTGTACGTCGGCAGCGGTATTTCGCTGAGCCAGGTGTTGCCACTGTTGCAGAGCCTGGGCGTCGAGGTGGTCGACGAACGGCCCTACGAGGTCGAATTCGGCGACGGCCGGAGGGCGTGGATCTACGATTTCGGTTTGCAGGCCCGACCCGACCTGCTGCGAATGTCGTTGGACCGCAACATGGATGCGGAGCTGGTGGAAACCGCCGACCGGCTCGATCTCCTCGACGCGCAGGAACGTGGATTACGCGAGCGCTTCACCGAGGCGTTCGACGCCCTCTGGCACGGCCGGGCGGAAAGCGATCCCCTCAACGAGTTGGTGTTACGGGCCGGACTGCAGTGGCGGTCGGTGTCGATTCTGCGCGCCTATTCGAAGTACTTGCAGCAGGCGGACTTTCCGTACAGTCAGGCCAATATCGCTCGCGTTCTGCTCGCCTCGCCGGATATCGCGCAGCTGTTCGTCGGACTGTTCGAGGCCATGTTCGATCCCGATTCGGCCTCCGCGGATCGTGCGGACGAGCTGCGTGCGGCAGTGCGGGAACGGATCAACGAGGTCGTGAGCCTGGATGCCGACCGCATTCTGCGTGCCATCCTCGGTGTCGTCACCGCCACGCTGCGTACCAACTACTACGTCGTCGACGCCGACGGGTTGCCGCGTGACTACCTGTCGCTGAAGGTCGAGCCGCACGCGATTTCGGAGCTCCCGCGGCCGCGGCCGCAGTTCGAGATCTTCGTATATTCCCCGCGGGTCGAGGGCGTCCATCTACGTTTCGGCCCGGTGGCGCGTGGTGGTTTGCGGTGGTCGGATCGCCTGGAGGATTTCCGGACCGAGATTCTGGGTCTGGTGAAGGCGCAGGCGGTGAAGAACGCGGTGATCGTGCCGGTCGGCGCCAAGGGCGGGTTCGTGGTGAAACGCCCGCCGGCGCCCAGTGGCGATCCGGCAACCGACCGCCAGGCCCTGCAGGGCGAAGGAGTGGAGTGCTATCGCACCTTCATCAGCGGTCTGCTGGACGTGACCGACAATGTCGATCACGCCAGCGGTGAGGTGATTCCGCCGGCGCGGGTGGTGCGCCGCGACGGTGACGACACCTATCTGGTGGTCGCGGCGGACAAGGGGACTGCGACATTCTCCGATATCGCCAACGACGTCGCCAAGAAATACGGTTTCTGGTTGGGTGATGCGTTCGCGTCGGGTGGTTCGGCGGGGTATGACCACAAGGCGATGGGGATTACCGCGAAGGGTGCGTGGGAGAGTGTCAAGCGGCATTTCGCGGAGATGAATGTCGATACCCAGCGTGAGGAGTTCACGGTGGTGGGTGTCGGGGATATGTCGGGGGATGTGTTCGGTAACGGGATGTTGTTGTCGGAGCATATTCGGTTGGTGGCGGCGTTCGATCATCGGCATATTTTCATCGATCCGGATCCGGTGGCGGGGGTGTCGTTCGCGGAGCGGAAGCGGTTGTTCGGGTTGGCGCGGTCGTCGTGGGCGGATTACGACACCTCGCTGATCAGCGAGGGCGGCGGCGTCTGGGATCGCACCGTGAAGGCCGTACCGGTGAGCCCGCAGATCCGGCGCGCCCTCGGTCTCGACGAGGACGTCGTATACCTGTCTCCGCCGGACATGATCCGGGCCATTCTGCGGGCACCGGTGCAATTGCTGTGGAACGGTGGAATCGGTACCTACATCAAGGCGAGTACGGAATCGAACGGCGATGTCGGCGACAAGTCCAATGACGCGGTGCGCGTGAATGCGAGCGATCTGCGCGTGCGCGTCATCGGGGAGGGCGGCAATCTCGGCGTCACCGCTCTGGGACGCATCGAATTCTGCAAACTCGGTGGCAAATGCAATACCGACGCCCTCGACAATTCCGCCGGAGTCGACTGCTCGGACCACGAGGTCAATATCAAGGTGCTGCTGGACGGGGTCGTCTCCGCCGGCGAACTGCCGGTCGGCGACCGCAATCCGCTGCTGGCCTCGATGACCGACGACGTATCGGAAATGGTGTTGCGGGACAACGTCTCCCAGAACTTCCTGATGGGGATGTCGCGCACCGAGGCGCCGCGCATGCTCAACGTGCACATGCGGGTGATCGAGGACCTGGAACAGCGGCGGGGTCTGGATCGGGAACTGGAGGCTCTGCCCTCCACGAAGGAACTCGCGCGCCGTGCCGAGGCGGGGACCGGTCTCACCTCGCCGGAACTGGCGAATCTCCTGGCGCATGTGAAGTTGTCGCTGAAGGCCGATCTGCTCGACAGCGATCTGCCCGACAGCGCGTATTTCGCCGCCCGGTTGCCGAAGTACTTCCCGGCAGCGCTGCGGCAGCGATTCGGCGGTGCCATCAAACGCCACCGGCTGCGCCGCGAGATCGTCACCACCATGGTGGTGAACGAGATGGTCGACCTCGGCGGCATCACCTACGCGCACCGGCTCAACGAGGAAATCGGCGCCAGCGCAACGGATGTGGTGCGCGCCTTCGCGGCCACCAGCCAGATCTTCGACCTCCATTCGCTGTGGGAGCGCATTCGCGCGGCCGACGTGCCGACGGCGGTGAAGGACGAATTGGAGCTGGAAACCAAGCGGACCCTCGACCGTGCGTCGCGCTGGCTGCTGAGCAACCGCCCGCAGCCGGTCGCGGTCGGTGCGGAAATCCACCGCTACAGCGGTCCGGTGCGCGAACTCGCGCCGAAGGTTCCGGGGTGGTTGCGCGGCCATCACCTCGACACGCTGTCCGAAGCTTCGGCCAAGATCGTCTCGCGTGGCGTACCGGAGGACCTCGCCACCGAGGTCTTCGGTCTGCTCAACCTGTTCCCGCTGCTCGATGTCGTCGATATCGCGGATATCACCGACCGCAGTGGCGAGGAGGTCGGCGCCCTCTACTACGCGCTCAACGAGCACCTCAAGATCGACTGGCTGCTGCAGGCCGTCAGCCATCTCGAGCGCGGTGATCGCTGGCACGCGCTGGCCCGGCTCGCCCTGCGCGACGATATGTACGGGTCACTGCGGTCGCTCACCCTGGACGTGCTGTCCGCCGGCGATCCCGAGGAGACCGCGGAGGAGAAGATCGCGTACTGGGAGTCGAAGAACCAATCCCGGCTCGGCCGCGCGCGAGCGGCGCTGTCGGAATTGTTCGCCTCCGGAGCGCACGACCTGGCGACCCTCTCGGTGGCGGCGCGGCAGGTCCGCAGCATGGTCAGCGGGGTGGGGGCCCAGTCGGAGGTGCCTCGCTGATCGGCGGTTGCGCCGCGAACTGCATACTTGTTAGCCGAAGCGGTCCCGGCGCGGAGCCGGACGCCACTTCGGCTTGCTCGACCGCCCGCGCCGGCACCGCCACACGATGCGCGCGGGACGGTAATCCGATCGGAGGTGAACAGCGTGACCAGTGTCGGCTCGGTGAACGGAGCCCCCAGAGCGGGAGGCACCGTCGTCCTGCCCAAACGTTTTCACGCGAAGGTCGATGTCCGATGGTCGGATATGGACGTCTTCCAGCACATCAACCATGCCCGCATGGTGACGCTGCTCGAGGAGGCGCGGATTCCGTGGCTGTTCGAGGGGGAGCGGCCCACTGCCGGGCTGCGTACCGGCTGTGTGCTGGCAGATCTGCACGTCCGCTACCGCGGCCAGCTCCGGCACGAGGACACCCCGCTGGATGTGGCGATGTGGATCGAACAGCTGCGCGCGGTGGATTTCACCATCGGCTACGAGGTCCGCGCGAACGGCGTGGCACTGGATTCACCGCCGGCCGTCGTCGCCACCACGCAGATCGCGGCCTTCGATATCGACACCCAGCGGCTGCGCCGGCTCACCGACGACGAACGGGACTATCTGAGCCTGTGGCGGGCCGAATAGCGGCGACGACACTCACGGACGACATCGGTTCGATGCTGCGCATATCCGATCCCGCCGAGCGGGAGAATCTCGCAACCTTTCTCACCCACGCGATCCGCCTGGATCCGGCTGCCGTCGTGCGGCTGCATCGCCGCGGCGATCGCTACGTCACCGCCTGGACGGCCACCGGATTCGAGGTACTGGCCGCGCGCACGGTGGTCGGCGAACTGGACGTCGCGGACGTCACCGTCGCCGGCGACGCCGCGTTGTCGGGACTCGAGCGGCCCGGCGCCGACGGGCGCATCGAGGTGGGGTATTCGATGGATTCGGCCTGGCGCACCGCCCTGCCGCCTGCTGTGGGCTTCGCCCATATCGACGATGTTCCGGCCCGGAGCCTGGTCGAACTCGCCGAACGCGGCGCGCAGGTGGCCGCCGAACACAGTGGCGGGCAGGGCCCACCGGCCTCGCTGCTGGAGCAGACGGTGCTGACCGTCACCGGCGGCGACGAGCGGGTCGAGGTGCCGATGCGAGTCGTCTTCGCGCTCACCGCAATGGATTTCATTCCGCACGCCGGAGGCGAAGCAGACTCTCGGCGCATCGCGCCCAGCGAGACCGTGCGGGTGCGCGCCACCCGCACCTGGCTGCGGCTGGACGCCCGGTACGGCTCGGTCGCCCGTCGTCGCAGCGGGCCGCTGCTGGCCGGGTGACCGGCGCCGCATCGTTCACTTTCCTTCCGCCACAGCGGTTTTCCACCACGCGACCGTTCCGGCCGCGACCTCCGGCAGCGGTGTCGGTGCCAGGCCGAGCAGTCGTTCACTGTCCGTGGAATCGAGCCGGAAGGGCCGCTCGAACTGGTAGTTCATCTCCGCCAGCTCCCGCATCATCGAGCTCACGACGCCGGCCGTGCGCAGCGTCCAGCCGGGCAGCGCAACAACTTTCGGCATCGGCATCCGAGCCGCCTCGGCCAGTGCGGCGACCAGTTCGCGCATCGTGACGGCAGGGGCGGTCGGCGCGTGCAGGAAGGTGTTCCACACGGAGCTGTCCGCGGCCGCCCGGATCATGGCGGCGGCGAGATCGGGCATATAGGTGAACGAATGCGGCAGATCGGCCTTGCCGAAGATCTGAACGGTCTTGCCCGCCAAGATATTCGGCACCATGCGGTCACCGGCATGCGAGGTCCGCACATGCGGCCCGATGAAATCGGAGGCCGCCACACTGACCGTCGGCGTCGGCGACGCTTCGCGGGCGCGCAGGAGTTGCACGCGGATCGCCGGCTTGCCGAAATCGGCGGTGCGCGGCATATCTTCGGTCATCGGCCGGTCGACCGGGCCGTAGGAGTACAGGCTCTCCGGAAACACCACGACCGCGCCCGCGCGTCCGGCGACGTCCAGGATCGTCTGTTCGGCGCCGGGCAGTTCCGCCCGCCAAGTCCGTGCGGAGTATCGCGAGGCGTGGATGCAGTGGTAGATCGCGGTGGCGCCGTCGACCGCGGCGGCGAGCTGGTGCCGATCGTTGACGTCCACCGGGCGCCGCTCGATGAGCGGATGATCCGGACCGCTGCCCGACCGGGTCAGGATGCGGACCGTCACGCCGGTGGCGGCGAGTTGTTCGGCGATCGTGGTGCCGACGGGTCCGGCTCCGGTGACCACATGCAGATCCGACATTGTGGGCTCCAATCACTTCAGTGAGCACTGCTCTTGAGTTCATGGACGAGTCTGCCCTATGTCCGTAGAGAAATCAAGAGCGGCGCTCACTATTGTGATCGTTGCACCGCGAAAGGGTCAGGCAGCGCCCTCGCCCAAGTACTGCAACCACACCGGATCCAGATCCGACGTGGTCGACAGCAACCGCCAATGCGGCCCGGTCGGCGAGACCAGGGGGTGCATGAGCGTCCAGCCCAACTCGCTCAGGAGTTTGTCGGCCTTGCGGTGATTACAGGGAGCGCAGGAGGCTACGCAGTTCTCCCAGGAATGCGCGCCCCCACGACTACGTGGAATGACATGGTCGATGGTTTCGGCCTTTCCGCCGCAGTAGGCGCAGCGATAACGATCCCGATGCATCAGTGCCGCCCGGGTCATCGGGACCCGGGCGCGGTAGGGCACCCGCACGTAGCTGCGCAGCCGGATGACCGACGGCAGCGCGACCGAGGCGCCGGCGGAGTGGACGACCGGGCCCTCGGGATTGTGATGAACGGTATCGGCCTTGTCACAGACCAGCAGCACGATGGCCCGCCGGGCGGGCAGTGCGGTCAGTGGCTCGTAGGTGGCATTCAGAAGCAGCACCCGGTTCTTCACCCAGGCGGTAGCTGCGGATTCGGTATTTCGGTGCGCGATTGCACCCGGGGACGAACGTCCCGGTGACGAGGACGGATGTCCCGGAGAGGAATATGCGGAGAGGATATGCAGCGGAGTAGCCCCCGACCCACGATTGTGGACATCGGCGGGCTGGAGTTGTCGGTGCGTTCTCGCCTCGTGTGACCGGGCGCCGTGCCGCTGCTTCATTGATGGACCCCGAATTCTGCTAGGTCGGTTCGTGTGCTGATCGGCAGACACTGTCACCAAGTTGACCACGGAACGTGCCCGTGTGCACAGTGATTTCGGTGCCGAAATTCGGGCCGGGTACGCGGATCGCCGGTGGTCGACGCGGTGCGGCTCGGTATCCGATGCTCGGATACCGGTGTCGGAGGCGATTATCTGCCGTGTTGCCGTCCCTCCGGCGACCGTCGTCTGAACGTCGCGTGATCCGCCGGTGACCGTCGGGCGGCTCCCGCACGGGTGGGCCGTCCGCGGGCGGTGCGGGCACAATGGTGGGCGGATACGGGCAGGCGAGCAGATCGAGAGGGTCGATGACTTCCGGCGAACAGACGGCGACATCGTTCTACGAGGCGGTCGGCGGGGCGGAAACGTTCCGGCGGATCGTCGCGGCGTTCTATCGGGAGGTGGCCGCCGACGAAATCCTGCGGCCGATGTATCCGGAGCAGGACCTCGGCCCGGCCGAGCGCCGATTGCGCATGTTCCTCGAACAGTACTGGGGCGGCCCGCGCACCTATTCCGACGAACGCGGACATCCGCGGCTGCGCATGCGGCATATGCCGTTCAGTATCGGACCACTTCAGCGCGATGCGTGGTTGCGCTGCATGCATATCGCGATTGCCGAAATCGAGCCGGACGTTCTCGACGACGAACACCGGCGTGCGCTGCTCGACTACCTGGAGATGGCCGCGAATTCGCTGATGAATTCCCCGATGTGAGCCGAGCCGGGGACACGACTGTGACATCGTCATCGGCCGGGGAGCAGGCTGAGCTCGACGCGGCGGGGGTCGTCGCCGGGCACGCGGAGGAATCGACGCCGCCGTGGTGGCGTTCGGCGGTCTTCTATCAGATCTATCCGCGCTCGTTCGCCGATTCCTCCGGCGACGGGATCGGCGATCTCGCCGGCATCCGCGACCGGCTCGGCTATCTGGAACTGCTCGGCGTCGACGCACTGTGGATCTGTCCGGTGATGCGGTCGCCGATGGCCGACGGCGGGTACGACGTGAGCGATCCGCGCGATATCGATCCGCTCTTCGGTGACCTGGCGACGATGGACCGGCTGATCGCCGAGGCCCACGAACGCGGTATCCGGTTGACGATGGATCTGGTGCCCAACCACACCAGCGACCGCCACCCGTGGTTCGCCGCCGCGGTGGCGGCCGCACCCGGCAGTGCCGAGCGAGCCCGCTACATCTTCCGCGACGGTCGCGGGCCCGGCGGTGCGCAACCGCCCAACAACTGGCCCAGCATCTTCGGCGGGCCGGCGTGGACGCGCGTCACCGAGCCCGACGGGACGCCGGGACAGTGGTATCTGCATCTGTTCGCATCGGAACAACCGGATCTGAACTGGGACAATCCGGAGGTGGTCGCCGACTTCGAGCAGACCATGCGGTTCTGGCTCGATCTCGGCGTCGACGGCTTCCGCATCGATGTGGCGCACGGCATGGCCAAACCGCCCGGACTGCCCGATATGGATCCGGCCGTGGTGGCCGCGGTCGGCCTCTCCGCCGACCCGTCGGCGGTCCATACGCCGGACGCCGACGCGAAACTGCTGGTGCACGACGACAGCGATCCGCGCTTCAACAATCCGGGGGTCCACGACATCCACCGTCGGCTGCGCAAGGTGGTCGACGAGTATCCGGACGCGGTGTCGATCGGCGAGGTGTGGGTCGAGGACAACGTCCGCTTCGGCGAGTACGTGCGTCCGGACGAACTGCACCTCGCCTTCAATTTCCGGCTTGCCGAGACGCCGTTCGACGCGGTGAAAATTCGTGCGGCAGCGGAGAATTCGCTGGACTCGGTGGCGCAGGTCGGCGCCGTCCCGACCTGGACGCTGTCCAACCACGACATCGAGCGGGAGGTGACCCGCTACGGCGGCGGCGCGTCCGGCATCGCTCGCGCCCGGGCGATGATCATGGTCGAACTCGCGCTTCCGGGTGCGGTTTTCGTCTACAACGGCGCCGAACTGGGGCTGCCGAATGTCGACGACCTGCCCGAGGACGTGCTTGCCGACCCGGTCTGGGAACGCTCCGGGCACACCGAACGCGGGCGTGACGGCTGCCGGGTGCCGCTCCCATGGGAGGGGGTGCGTCCGCCCTTCGGATTCACCGAGGGCCCCGCCTCCTGGCTGCCCATTCCGCCGGAGTGGGCCGATCGCACCGTGGCGGCGCAACTCGAATCGCCCGCCTCGACGCTGTCGCTGTATCGGACCGCCCTCGGACTGCGCCGCACCCGAGACGAATTCGACGGCGATACCGTCGACTGGCTCGGCGGGCCGCCCGGCTGTCTCGTCTTCCGCCGGCCGGGCGGACTGATCTGTGTGCTCAACGCCTCCGCGGACCCGATCGCACTGCCGCCGGGCACGGTGCTGCTGACGAGCGTGCCGCTGCACGATGGCCTGCTCGCACCGGAGTCCGCGGCCTGGTTGGTGTGACACGACGGCTCGGCGCGGAGCGGCAAACCACGATCGTCTACCGTTGATCCGTGAGCATTCTCGAAACAGTGCTGATCTTTCTCGGCATCCCGCTGGTGATCTACGCGGTGATCGCCGGACTGTCGTTCCTCGGCAAACCGCTGCCCGGCGAGAAGCCGGTCCACTACGACCTCGGGAAGAAGTGGACCGCGGAGCCGGTGCTGTGGAGCGCGACCGATGAGGTGACCGCGTTCGGTCACGGTGTCGCTGAGTCGTCGCATGGGCACCATGCGGCCATCGAATCCACCGGGGCAGATCTGATCGGAGGCCGGGCAAGTGGCAACTTCTAATTGGCCTGTGGTGGACCCGTCCACCCTGCCGCACGGGTACGCCATCACCCCCAGCGGCCGGGTATCCGGCGTGCACGAAGCCGGTGACGTGTTCAAGGAAGCGCCGTTCAACGATCATGAGCGGCTGCTGATGGACAACACCCTCACCGAGGCGACCCGCACTACCAAGGTCCGGTTCAACATCTACATCGGCGATCTGGGCGTGGATGCCGCCGCCGGCGCCGACGCGGTGTTTCCGTCGACCCCCGAGGCGGCACGTTCGGTGCTCATCGCCGTCTCGCCCAACGACAAGGCGGTCGAGGTTCGTTCCGGTCGCGATGTCGCCGACCGCGTGAACGACCGGGTCTGCCAGCTGGGCGTCACCGCGGCGCTCGCGTCGCTGCGGCAGGGCCAGCTCATCGACGGAGTCGTCTCCGCCGTCCGCGTGATGGCGTCCGCGATAGGCCGCCCGAGCTGATTCGTTCGCACTGATCGGCACGCTCGCGCCGGTTCGCATCAGGGCCACGCACCCCTTCCCGGAACGACCGGGGAGGGGTGCGGCTGTATGCGGACGACCCGAAATACGCTGTGAGCGTAAGCGAGCGGTCCCGGCCCGCCGGTGGCCGTAGGCTCACCGCATGGCCGAGTATCCGCAACTGCATTCGATCCCCGGCGGACGTGACCTCGAGTCCCCGTCCTCGACCGGTGCGGACACTGCGGCAGAGTCCGCACCGCCGGCCGAAACCGATCCTCGACCGCAGCGAGACGTGCTGCGGTCGGTGCCGTCGCGCCCCGGGCGGCCTCGGGAGTCCCGCACCGCCCGGGAACCGCTGTGGCGTGAGGTACTCGGCGAACGGTTGCGCGAACTGCGCCACGACCACGGCGAGACGTTGACCGAAACGGCGAACCGAGCCGGGATTTCACCGCAGTATCTGTCGGAGATCGAACGCGGTCGCAAGGAACCTTCGAGCGAGATGATCGCCGCGCTCGCCGGTGCGCTCGGCACCACATTGGGCGAACTGACCGCGGAGATCGCCGCCGACCTGCTGCGTGCCACTCGCCTGGCGCCGGTACGCCCGCTGGCCGCCCGCCCACCGGCCGGCCCCACCATGTTCGCCCGCGCCGCCTGAGTCCGCGCCGCGCCGCACTGGGGACCGGCGAGCGCTCACCGCGATCCGGTCAGGTCCGGGCGCCGAGGATGGTGTCGGCCAAACCGTATTCCACCGCTGCCTGCGCGGTGAACACCCGGTCGCGATCGGTGTCGTGTCGTAGCGTCGCGACGTCCTGGCCCGTGTGGCGGGACAGGATCGTCTCGATTTCGGCGCGCATCCGGACGAGTTCGTCGGCCTGGATGATGAGATCGGGGATCGCTCCCTGTCCGCGGGTCGCCGGCTGATGCAGGACGGCGCGCGCATGCGGCAGCATCGCCCGCCGGCCCGCCGCGCCGCCGGCCAGCAGCACCGCGCCGACCGCGATGGCCTGGCCGACACACGTGGTCGCCACCGGAGACGAAATGTGCTGCATGGTGTCGTAGATCGCCAGCTTCGCCGACAGATC
>NZ_LZMK01000403.1:0-604 GCF_001665865.1 Nocardia sp. 852002-20019_SCH5090214
GTGGAGTGTGGTGGTGAGGGTAATGGGTGAGTGGGTTTGTGGGGGTGATGATTTGAGTGGATTTGTGAGTATGGAGGTGGGGGTTATGTGGGATTTGGGTTGGTGTCGACGAATTCGAGATCGGCTTCGCGCTCCCATGTCCAGTGGTTACCTGGCCACCACACCACCACCCAGTTCGTCCCACCGGTCGGCGGGGTTTTCGACCACACCTGAACGAGTTCGCCGGAGGCGTGGTCGAAGTCGGTGCGCACCACCGCGGCGTGCCCGGCGGGGGCGACATAGCCGATCCGGTCGCCGCCGGAGAGGCCGGCGCGTGACTTCAACCGGATCCGGGTGCGCGGCGCGACGGGCATCGGTCGAGCTTGTCACCCGCGCCCGCGGCGAGGCTGGGGTGGGATAGTCGCGGGTATGGGCGAGGTGTTCGCGGTCGGTGATCGCATCGAGTGGTGGAGCGACATCGACGGCGGCCCGGCCGAGCCCGGCGACCAGGACGCGAGGAAAAACATCGGCACGGTCGCCAGCGTCCACCGCAGCCCCAACGACGACACCCAGGTCGTCGCGTATCTCGTGACGTGTCGCAGCCGCGTCGCCGGCACGTACACCT